>NZ_JAKKRO010000030.1:0-58229 GCF_025654235.1 Shewanella sp. SM32
TCTTCTAAGGTGATACCTTGTTTCAGGGCTTCGTGTTTTTCCTTCCAGTTGTAAAGCAGGCTCGTGCTAACTCCAAGAGACTTTGCCGCATCGGCAACGCTATAACCTTGTTCTAGCACCATCAAGACGGCTTCATCTTTAAATGCCTGCGGATAACTCTTATGTGATTTCTTCAGACTCATATAGACCTCTTAATTTATTGACCATACTGTCTCAAAATTAAGTGTCCGATGGGATTAGACCAGAACAACCTTTGATACACATAGATAAAATCTAGATCCAAAACTTGGGATTAGTTTCACATTAAAATTATTAATTAGCACCATAATTAGGCGTTGATTTAAGTATTTGCTCAATATTAAGGAATATAAAAAATGCACATTAGTAACATGGATGGCCTCGATATTCTGAGTTTAAAAATACTTGTTTCATTATATGAGAACAAGTCAGCAACCTATGTATCGAAAGCGCTAGACATTCCAGCTCCTAAAATCAGCCGTAGCCTTAAAAATCTACGGGAAATTTTTGGTGATGAGTTATTTATCCGTCGTAAATATGGCTTATTCCCAAATGAGTTTGCTACTCATTTATATCCAATTGCAAAAGAAGCAATTGAGTGTACTGATAAGTTTCAAAAAGCCAGAATAGCAAACACTCGCCAAGTTAAGACGCATGTCGAAATAGCAGCGCCAGGATTAATTGCCTACACCTTCCCTAAGGCCTTGATGCAGGCTATTAAAGAAGAGCAAAAACCCATGCACATTAATATAAACCCTTGGTCTATGCATACGACTCAAGACATTATTAATGGTGATACAACCCTAGGTATTTGTTGCAATAAAAGTGCTGCCGATGTTGCCGCCTTCGGCGATAAACTGCTAACAACTGAATTGCAACGTATGGACAAACTCTACCTGATTGCTAGCAGGCATCATCCTATTTTTAAACGGGAAATCACCCTAGAGACGATTGCGGAATACCCCTATGTCAATACGGATCTTGGTAATCCCAGCACCAAATTGAGTCCATACCAAGAGTTTTGCATAACGAATGGCATTAAACTCAATACTGAAATTACCATTACCAGTATTTCAAGTTTGTTTGAATATCTAGGCGAAAGTAATGCAGTCTCCCTATTGCCTTATCGGATAGTTTACGAAATGGTGAGTGATATTCCTGAGCTGCATACGTGTCAACTATCGCAGTATGAAGCAGAACGTTTATATGCAGATACAGAAACCCCAACGATTTTCTTAGTGCAAAAAAATCAGCCTAATGCAATCAATGAGGACTTGAAATGGTTAAGCGGAGAGATTAAAAAAATCGTCGATCGTATTATCTAGCCAAGCAATAGCTCAACATATCCAAACAACAAACCACCGATACACGAGGTGACAGGCATCCTCTGCCTTAGCTTAGGCTCCACCTCAGCCCCCATGCGATCCACTCGAGAATTGTTAAACCAAGCATACATCTTGGAGCATAAACACGTTACACTAAGCCCATCTTTATCCTAATAGATTCAGCTATGCGGACCGAAAATACAGCCACTCTTAATCTTATTTGGGGCGCCCTTATTCTTGAGGAGTTAGCACGTCTTGGCGTGCAACATGTGTGTATGGCGCCGGGCTCGCGCTCAACACCGTTAACCCTCGCCGCCGCCCAGCAAACTAAACTCCAGCGTCACTTACATTTCGACGAACGTGGGCTCGGCTTTATGGCCTTAGGTCTAGCCAAAGCCAGCCGCGCACCGGTCGCCATCATTACGACCTCAGGCACAGCAGTCGCCAACTTGTACCCTGCCATTGTGGAGGCGTGGCTGACCCATGTACCTTTAATCGTCTTAAGTGGCGATCGTCCGCCAGAATTACTCGGCTGCGGTGCTAATCAAGCCATAGTCCAACCGGGAATTTTTGCGAATTATGCCACTCAAGTGAATTTGCCAACACCGGATACACATATCGCACCGCAGGCGTTGCTTACCACAGTGGATGAAGCAGTGGCGAATCAAACTCGCCCAGTGCATATCAACTGCATGTACCGTGAGCCCTTGTATCCGAGTGAACTCGGTGGCGCGATTCTCGATGCCGAATCACCTTATCTCAAACCATTGCAAACTTGGCTACAGCTCGCACGCCCGTATACCCAATACGGTAAGAGCAAACAGGTGAGCGGCCCAAGTGACGATGCCATTATGCGGTTCGTCCACGGTAAAGGGGTGATCGTTGTCGGTACTCTCACGCCTGAACAAGATCCACAACAGCTCATTGCCCTATCGCAAAAAATCGGCTGGCCATTACTTACCGATGCCCAGTCGCAACTGCGTCAGCATCCCGCGGCGATAGGTAATATTGATCAACTGCTGCAACATCCAAGGGCGCGTAATCTATTGCAGGAAGCGGATCGTGTACTCGTATTCGGCGGCCGTTTATTATCAAAACGCTTGATAGGTTATCTCGCCGAGCAAAATTGGCACAGCTATTGGCAGGTTTTACCAGAACAAGACAGGCTTGACCCTAGTCACAATGCTAAACACATTTGGCACGCGAATGCACAGCAGTTTGCGGCCTTAAATTGGTATCGCTCATCCTCTGCAAACTGGGCGAATACTCTAATCACCTATAACGATGAATTGCATAACTTATTTGTGCGCAATATCGACCAAGGGGAATTTGGTGAAGCACAAGTTGTGCGCGCCATCGCCAATACTCGTCCGCTAGAACAGCAGCTTTTTATCGGCAATAGCCTGCCTGTACGCTTGTACGACATGTATGCCCCTGTCAGTTGTTGTACGGCAACCACTTATACTAATCGTGGCGCATCGGGTATTGACGGATTACTCGCCACCGCCTGCGGTATTGCGGCCCATGAAGGCAAACCCACGAGTTTAATCATCGGTGATTTATCACAACTGCACGATCTTAACTCACTGGCCATCGCTAAAGGCTTAACCAGTCCTCTGGTGATCGTGATCCTCAATAACGATGGCGGTAACATCTTTAACTTATTGCCCGTTCCCAATGAACAAGTCCGTAGCGATTATTATCGACTCAGCCACGGTTTAGAATTTGGCTACGCCGCAGCTATGTTTAATTTGCCCTATAATCAAGTGGATAATTTAGCCGATTTTCAAGATAGCTATAATGAAGCGCTGGATTTTCAGGGGGCTTCGATCATTGAAGTCAATGTAAGTCAAACACAAGCCAGCGACCAAATCGCCGAGCTCAACTTGTGGGTGAAACAAAGCTAATGCCAACCATGGCCCGTTACGGCGATCCTTCACTACCGACCTTAGTGTTACTGCATGGCTTTTTAGGCACTAAGACCGACTGGTTGCCGTTAATGCCTGCGCTAAGCCAGCACTTTCACTGTATTTGCTTAGATCTGCCGGGCCATGGGGATAACCAAAAGGAGTTGAAGCCAACCGAATTAGATGGATTTAACCAATATGTTGAAGATGTGTTGGCACACCTGAATGGCCTTCATATTGGTCAATTCCATCTCTATGGTTATTCTCTCGGTGGCCGTATTGCTCTGCACCTTGCCAAAGCCTATCCAGAAAGACTACTGAGCCTAAACCTCGAATCCTGCCATCCTGGACTTACAGACCCGCAAGAAAAACTTGCCAGAATCAAAAATGATACCCAGTGGGCCGAGCGTTTACTGCATCTGAATAGCAAAGACTTTTTAAGCTTGTGGTATCAGCAGCCCGTATTTGCCGATATGACGGCTACCAAACGAAAAACCCTAATCGAGCATCGTTCTGCAGCATTAGATTTGCATCCTAAACAGCGGCTTAAAGAGGTATTCATAGCCACCTCACTCGCACACCAAGCATCGATGTGGGATGTACCTTTGCAGCTTACCTGTGAGTGCCATTTCTTTGCGGGCAACCAAGATGCTAAGTTCCACGCACTCGCCCAAGAGTGGCAATTACACGCGCCCATCCTCGTCCATAGTATTCACGGCGCCGGCCACAACATACACCAAGCCGCTCCCGAGGCATTAACCTCAAAAATAGTGAAGTTGCTAGGGTAATGACAGAATTAAAATGTAGGAAATATATGATATTAACTTCGCTTAACCTGTATCAATATCGACTACCGCTCGACGTATTATTGCCCGTCGGTAAGCAACGTATCGATCACAGAGCGGGATTAGTACTACAAGCCAGTGTAAGTGCTAGCGCTAATGCTGGTGGCGAGCATAGACAAGTCGAAGTTGAAATTGCCCCACTATCTGGCATAGATGTCGATGAACAAGCTTTGATGGGGTTCAGCCGTGAAACACTCACTCAAGTGCAAACGGCTTTGACTGGATTATTACCCCAACTCTGCGGTCAGCATATTGATACATTGCTGGAATGCGCCGAGCAAAGTCATTATCCTTCTTTGGCCTTTGGTTTAAGTCTGTTACATGCCAAGTTAATGGGCAAACTCGATGCCATTCGTCCACAAACGGCCACAGTCCCTCTGATTTATCATCCAACGGATGCGAGCAAAGACTTGCTCGATAGCAAAATTGCCGCCCTTGGCAGGAGTGTTCGTTCGGTTAAAGTCAAAGTCGCGCAAACTTCAATCGAAGATGAACTAAGCCTGATTTATGGCATTTTACGTACCCGCCCCGATCTCAAATTGCGTTTGGACGCGAACCGAGGGTTTACACTTGAGCAAGCAATCGAATTTGCCGCTTGCTTACCCCTAGATACCATAGAGTACATTGAGGAACCTTGCCTGAATCCTCATGATAATCATGAATTTTATCAAGCAATTGGTATACCCTACGCCCTCGATGAATCGCTCAACGATCCAGAATACCAGTTTGTAATGCAAAATGGTCTGACTGCGCTTGTCATCAAACCTATGCTGCTCGGCAGTATCGAAAAGCTAGCTAATTTAATCGATACGGCGCAAAGCTATGGCGTACGTTGCATTATCAGTTCGAGTCTAGAGAGCAGTTTAGGCATTAATGCTCTGGCCCATTTAGCCGCGATTCTCACTCCGGATGAAATCCCTGGGCTCGATACCCTCAGCGCCTTTAGCCAAGATTTAGTCGTGTCATCGGGCAAAAAATACTGCCTCACACTCGCGCAACTTGAGCCCATTGCACCACATGTCATTGATTCAACTCAACAAAATGATGATGCAGCTAAAAGTGAGGGAAACGAGTTTGTCTAATGCCAGCCTATCAAAACCGCTTGCACTGCCACCCGTGCACCAAGCTGCGCTTGCGTTTCCACAGCAAACAGCCATCAAGTTGGCGGGGGAAGACATTAGTTACTCAAAGCTTAGCCAGTGCGTTATCGCACTGGCTAAGCAGCTAAGTGCTGCGGGGATCTCAAACGGTGAGCCGCTCGCCTGTATTGCTAGCAATAATCTCGAGATGATTTGTCTCTATTGGGCCTGCATCGATATTGGAGCAATCTTTTTTCCTATCTCGCCACGTTTTCCCCTCGCTCAGATCCAAGGCTTAGTTGATCAACATCAGATCCGCTATATTTGGAGTACTGAGGTTTACGAACTACAGAATTGTCATCACTTGCGCTTAAATTTCAATCGCGTTAGCAGTGACTTAGCCCTGCCTGTCGACTTTACTCGCCCAGCTAATGTGATTTTAACTTCAGGCTCTAGTGGCTTTCCCAAAGCGGCGGTGCATTGCTTAGCGAATCATATTGCCAATGCCGAAGGTGCCCGCAGCTTAATCCCACTCGAACAAGGTGATGCTTGGCTACTCTCCTTGCCCTTATTCCATATTGGCGGTCTTGCGATATTAAACCGCTGTGCCTTAGTCGGTGCCAGTGTTGTCCTGCCAGATCAAGCGCTTAGCCTTGGTCAGCAGATTGACCAAGATCAGTTGACTCACATATCTCTCGTTCCCACACAACTGAGCAAGTTACTCGTCGATACGAGCAGCAAGCTTAAAAGTATCAAAGCCTTATTACTTGGTGGCGGCGCAGTCTCAATCGACTTACTCCAACAACTTAAGCAACGCAATATCGCCAGTTACACCAGTTACGGCATGACGGAAATGGGCTCGCAGATCACCACAGGTCACGCTTTTAGCGACGGCAGCAGTGGCAAATTACTCCCCAAGCGTGAGCTTAAAATCGAAGATGGTGTGATTTTGGTGCGCGGCGCATGCCTGTTTATGGGCTATCTCACCGCGGATGGAATACAAAAGTGCGTTGAACAAGACGGCTGGTTTTACACCAAAGACATGGGCGAATGGGACGAAAATGGTAATCTGCGCATTCATGGCCGCGTCGATAATATGTTTATCTGCGGCGGCGAAAACATCCAGCCAGAAGAAATCGAAGCCGCGCTTAAACTGCACCCACAAATAGACGATGCAATCGTTTTCGCCATACCAGATGTACAATTTGGCAGTCTCCCCGCCGCCATCATTCGCGGCAGTTTAACCCACCACCCAGAGTCGATTGCAAATACGCTCGAACTGTTCCTTGCCAACAAAATCGCCCGCTTCAAACGCCCAAGACAGTATTATGTATGGCCAGAAAATCATGAGCAGGCAGGGCTGAAAGTAAATAGAAAAGCCTTGATAGCTAATCTTGTTAAACACTGATTTATCATCAACGTCATCAAGCCAAATTTCACCCATAAAAAAACCTGCCGCAGCAGGTTTTTTTATGGCTAAGTTAAAATCACTTTACACGTGACGCAACTTAGGCTTCCATACAAGCTTTTAGCTTGTTCATGGCATTTTTCTCAAGTTGGCGAATACGTTCGGCCGACACTTGATAAGTCTCTGCAAGTTCTTGCAGTGTGGTTTTATCGTCATCTAACCAACGAGCGCGCAGAATATGCTGGCTACGTTCATCTAAGGTTTTGATGGCCGATAATAAACGACCTTGAGCATTGGATTCCCAGTTGTCGTTTTCAATATTTTCCGCTAAATCCGATGAATGATCTTCCAAATAATGGACGGGGGCAAAATCATGCTCCTCGTCTTGATCATTGGTTAAATCAAATGCCGGATCTTGCGCTGCCATACGTGATTCCATTTCGGTCACATCGGCCTTAGACACACCTAAATTTTCAGCCACCATAGTGACTTCTGCATCGCTGAACCAACCTAAGCGTTTTTTCGCTTTACGGATATTAAAGAACAACTTACGTTGTGCTTTAGTGGTCGCGACTTTAACAATGCGCCAGTTTTTCAGCACATATTCATGAATTTCAGCTTTGATCCAGTGCACAGCAAAAGACACAAGACGCACGCCAACATCGGGATCGAAGCGTTTAACCGCTTTCATCAAGCCTATGTTGCCTTCTTGGATCAGGTCTGCCTGTGGCAAACCATAGCCTGAATAGCCTTTAGCAACGTGCACTACAAAACGTAAGTGCGACATAATCAGTTGCTTCGCAGCTTGTAGATCACCAGTTTCCTGTAAACGCTTGGCTAACTCATACTCAGCCTCAGCGTCCAGCATGCTGATGCTAGTCACTGAATGGATATAAGCTTCTAGACTACTGGCGCCCTGTGGGACTGTCAGTGCCATTGATTGCGTTTGAAAGGTCATTCGCTCTCCTACATTTATCAGACTACTTAACGAGTGCATTCTTAGGTTCAACAACAAAATACCCTAAGAATAAGCTCACGAACTATCGGCTAATTGACAGAGTATGTCAACCTCAGCTCGTTTGTAGATACCCTTTTTACCTCGCTGAAGTAGACATTGCAAGTGAACAAAAGTTCATTCCTCAGCATTTTTTTCGTCACTTTTTTTAGTTTAATCGACTGATTATTATGAAGGTTCAATCGACCGTAAATGCTGACGTACAGACAAATACGAACCTAACCAACCTAAAAATGAGGCAAGTCCAACCAATTGCAGCAGTTCAATAAAAGTGAGTGATTTCATTTCAAGCTGACTGCCATACAAGCCTAAAAGCTCGGCAAGGGCGGAATCGAGATACCACACTAATAAGTTGATGATAAGCCAAGCCAATATGCCACCAATGACTCCGTACCAAATCCCTGTGTAGAGAAATGGGCGCTGAATAAAGGCTTCAGTTGCTCCGACTAGCTTCATCACTTCAATTTCGCTGCGCCGATTCATAATCGCTAAGCGAATCGTATTACCTATCACTAAGACCACTGCCAGCACAAGTAATGCAGCAATCGCCATCACAGTACGTTCGAGTAGACGCACTACCGCCTGTAACCGTTCTAACCATTCGATATCTAAACGGCCAAAGCTAATCTCAGGCTCGCGCTCTAGTTTAGTTAAGAGTTCACGGGCGCCCACTGGTGTTGAGTAACGCGGCGTAGGCGTAACGGTAATGACCGCGGGCAAAGGATTTTTATCTAAATAGGCCAAGGCCTCACCAAACCCAGATAAGCGTTGGAATTCTTCTAGCGCTTGATTTTTATCTATGTATTGCACTTTATCCACTTCGGGATATGTCCGAATGCGCGTCAGCAGGCTCTGAATCGTTTGTTCACTACGATTATCGTCGATAAACAAGGAGATCTCTGCCGCGCTGTTCCAGGAACTGGTAATGGTCTCGGCATTTTTAACTAACACTTGCAATGCTGCAGGCAAACTTAGGCTCACACCTAAGACAGCCATGGTCATCACAGAGGATATTGGGTTGCGCCAGAGCTCTCCCATGCTAGCCATTGCTTGCTGCGCATGGCGAATAAAAAACATCACAATCCGACCAGACAGAGGCAGCTTGCTGCGAGTTAATTTTGCGCTATCGCTCATTGCCCTTCGCCTCTATTCGTCGATGCACTGCGAGTGTGCACATTAGGATGCAACTCTTGTGCACCTAACATACGGCCCTGTTTGAGGGTAAAAGTGCGATATTTCATTCGTGCGATAAGACCTAAATCATGGGTGGCGATTAATACGCTGGTTCCCGCATCATTAAAGGTTTCAAACAGACGCAAAATATCCATAGATAATTTAGGATCTAAGTTACCCGTAGGCTCATCGGCGAGCAGTAAAGGCGGTTTATTCACAATCGCACGGGCAATGCCAACACGTTGCTGCTCACCGCCGGACAACATAATCGGGTTATGCCGCTCCTTGCCATATAAACCCACCATGTCGAGGGCACCCGCAACACGCTTACGGATTTCGCCATGGGAGAATCCCTCAATCACCAGTGGTAAAGCCACATTGTCGAACACACTTCGGTCCATCAATAGGTGATGGTTCTGGAAAATCATCCCGATATTGCGGCGCAAATAAGGCACATGTTTAGGGCTAACTTTGGCGATATCGTGACCGTTAATCGCGACGCGCCCCGTTGTTGCCCGCTCGATTACCGTGATTAATTTCAACAGCGTACTTTTACCCGCCCCCGAGTGGCCGGTTAAAAATGCCATTTCACCTTGCTGTAGATGAAAATTCACATCCTCCAGCGCCATTTGGCCGCCAGGATAAATCTTACTGACCTGCTGAAAATCAATCATAAATTAGCTATCCGCTTTTTCTTGAGTGAACAAGGCATCGATAAATTCTTTCGAATTAAAAGTACGCAAATCATCAATTTGCTCACCCACGCCTATGTAACGGATCGGAATATTAAACTTGTCGGCAATCGCAAAGACCACGCCGCCCTTAGCCGTTCCGTCTAACTTACTGATGGTAATACCCGTTACACCTACGGCTTCTTGGAATAATTGCGCTTGGCTAATAGCATTTTGTCCTGTGCTCGCATCTAGTGTCAGCATGACCTCATGTGGCGTATCTGGGTCGAGTTTCTTCATCACTCGAACGACTTTCTTCAATTCTTCCATCAAGTGCGCTTTATTCTGTAAACGACCAGCAGTGTCGGCAATCAATACATCCACTTTACGCGCCTTGGCCGCTTGCAAAGCATCGAACAACACAGAGGCACTATCGGCACCAGTATGCTGGGCAATCACGGTAATATCATTACGTTGACCCCAAACCTGTAGCTGCTCAACCGCTGCAGCGCGGAAAGTATCGCCCGCGGCTAACATCACTGACTTACCTTGGCTCTGATATTGTTTAGCTAATTTGCCAATAGTGGTGGTTTTACCCACGCCATTAACGCCAACCATTAAGATAACAAATGGGCCATTAGCATTGTCTGGTACTAACGGGATAGCGACAGGATCGAGTGTTTTTTGCAACTCATCCCGCAGTAATTCATATAAAGCTTCGGCATCTTTAAGCTGCTTACGTGAGGCATGCTCTGTCAAATTCTTGATTAATCGCGTAGTGGTTTCGACACCAACGTCGGCGATTAATAATTGTTCTTCGAGTTCTTCAAACAGATCATCATCGATTTTCTTGCCGCGAAAAAGGCCGATAAAACCACTGCCGATATTCTCACTGGTGCGCATTAAGCCACGTTTCAGTCGAGCAAAGAGCCCTTCCTTAACGGGTCGAGCCTGCGGCTCAGGTTGTAATTCAGCAACTGCTACAACAGCTTGCTCAGTTTCAGCTTGTTGCTGGACTAAAGCCTCTGCTTGCTCACGTGCTAGTGCTTCGCCAGCAAGTTGTTCTGCCGCTAAGGCTTCAGCAGCATGCTGTTCGGCGGCCAAGCGGGCAAGTTCAGCTTGTTCCGCTGCGAGTAATTCTGCTTCTAGCTGAGCGGCAACTACACGCGCCGCCTCTGCTTGAGCTAATTGCTCTGCGGCGGCTTGCTCAACTGCTAACTGCTGTTCTGCCAATTGTTCTGCAATGAGTTGCTCTGCTTCTAACTGTGCTTCGGCTAACTTCTCTGCAGCATGCTTTTGTGCACTAAGTTGTTCAGCAGCCAAACGTGTCGCTTCAGCTTGCTGATTAGCAAAATGCAACGATTCAATTCGGGCATGCTCAAGGGCGAATTGCTCGGCTTCGGCTTTTGCCTGTGTTTGTTCGGCCGCTAACTGTTCTGCTGCCTGTTTTTCAACATGAGCTTCGGCCTCGATGACCCCTTGTGTCTCTACTTGTTCCTGCGCGACACGCTGTGCTGCATCAGTATCTTGTGTTGGAGTAACAACTGGCGTTTCAGCGACGACCTCATCTTGTGACTTATCTTTACGAAACCAAGAGAAAAAACCTTTCTTTGCCATGTGTGATTCCAGCGCTCTACTTCAGTATTGAATTTTGAATAAGACCCTGATGTTATACCAGATTGCCTCGGCAATTACGCCCAAAAAGTCGGCAATTAGCTAAGCTCAGTTAGCCTTCTCACCTTTTAGTGAGACTTTGATATAAAATAACGGCCTTTATTAAGGTGGCACAGTCTACCACTTTCTTTCTTCAGGCAAAATCACGGGGGCACTTTGGTTAATCATCGAACGGTCAAAAATAATGTGACCAAGGGTCAAACAGCCAAAAATAAACCCGGCAGTGGACAAGTGCGGATCATCGCAGGCCAATGGCGCTCGCGTCGTCTACCTATCCAAGATCTCGAAGGTTTACGCCCAACGACAGACAGGGTTCGCGAAACACTCTTTAACTGGCTGGCTAATGATTTAGTCAATGCACGTGTACTCGACTGTTTTGGCGGTAGTGGCGCTTTAGCTCTCGAAGCCTTGTCCCGCTATGCCAGTTTCGCCAAAATTATCGAGTTGCAACGCGGCGCAGCCATGCAATTAAAAGAAAATCTGCAAACCCTTAAATGCGATAAGGCCGAAGTGCTCAATGCTGATACGTTAGTGGTACTGCAAAGGGGCTGCGAGCAAGGTTTCGATGTGGTGTTTATCGATCCACCCTTTCGTAAGGGATTGGCAGAAAAGACGATTCAACTGCTAGATACTCAAGGCTGGCTCAATGATGGTGCGCTGATTTATGTCGAAATCGAGTCTGAATTGCCGCAACTTGCTATCCCTTCTCGCTGGCACGCCTTAAAAGAAAAGAATGCAGGGCAAGTGAGCTACCGTTTATATCAATATCACTCAGAAACCACTGTTGAGCCCATCGAAGATGAAAACCATGCCCTTATTAATTAACTTAGGTAAAGCCATCACTCTGATTGCATGGTTGATGATGGCCTACAACTTAGTCATCCCCTTTGAAGGCAATGTGGCGATTACTTTAAATATCCTGTTTGCCATTACCTGCATGATGCATTGCTTCCAAGTCGCGATTTTCCACATGCTGTTTAAGACCTTGCTACCATTAACGCAACAAGATTATCTACAAGTGTTTATCTTCGGAATTTTCAGCCTGTTAGCTTATCGGCAACGAGTGATGACTCAAGCGAATTAACCGAGCACACAGACAGCAAAAAGCCCTCTATTGAGGGCTTTTTAATGGCTATTAATTAAGAAACTTAATCGCTAAACCTTATCCTTTTGGATATGGGTGTGCTACGCCTTTATGGCAGTCAACACAGGTCTTTCTCGCGTCAGGTTCTTTCTTGAAGTTATTTGAGTGCATTCTTACAGCCATTTTACTCATAGTTTCTGGCTGATTCTCGTAAATACGAGTGTGGCAATGCTGACAGTTAGCAGAATCGTTCGCACGGAAATAGTTCAGCGCTTTATCCGCTTGTTCTTTACGATTTTCATCTAACCAAGCTTGAGTGTTAAAGCCATCAATTGTCATGAAACCATATAAATCTTTAGATACGATGATTTTTTTGATCAAATAATCGACTGGACCATGGGGTAAGTGACAGTCTTGACACTGAACCGTAATCCCTGCTTTGCCGCCGCCATGGGCAGAAGCCAACACTTCATCCTTCAGCGAATGATTGCTATGGCAAGACATACAGAACTCATCTGTACTGGTCGCGTGTAATGTTTGTTGAGTGGTAAAGTATCCCACAACACCCACTACAATACCGACGACCAGTAGCGCCAGGATTGAATATTTCGCGCTAGGTTTAAATAGTGCACGCCAGTTCATCACTCTATCTCCAAAATTGTCAAAATTAGTTTTTATAAGACTAGTTTATGCTCTTTCATTTATTAGAAATTTGATTTTAAGCCGAAATTTGCTGATTAAATTAACCTTAAAAGCGCAAAATGAGACTTAGCTCTAACTATTTGGACGTCATTTGGTAAAAACCGCTAGCTGAACTGTGATGCACTTTAACTAAAGCTAATGCAATCACCCGATAATCGCAAGTTACCGATTTTTTTTATAGTTAGGCTCCCCCTTGATAATCTAGAACTAGAAATTTATTTTCTAGAAAACAGAAATGTGATCGCGCCAATGTTTATTGCACCTTGAGAGTGAAGCAGAAATAAATGGTAAAACGCAGGTAAGCCGAATAATACTGTTCGAAATGAAACTTTCTACGATCAATTTGAGTCTCTTAGAATACGCAGTCATATTCATGATAAGCCCGTTGAAGACAAAACTTCGAGTCAGAAATTCTATTTGCTAATTTAGATTAATTAGATATTTGAATTGAGGCGTTAACTGAAGTGTGAGTTAAATCATTACAGCTAAACATTGCTATGCTAGAATCGAGCCGTTCATCATTTGGAAGACTTATGCATCACACACTCGGTCGTTATTTTTTAGTCATATTCACTCTACTCGCACTCGTCGGGCAAAGTGTCGTGTCTAATGGTCACGCCATGGTGCCACACACTATGGATATGAGTGCGATGAATCATGAGGTTTCCTCCCAAATGCACCACGCTACAATGATGCAGATGGACACAGAGAACAGTTCTGACTCACATTCAATGGCCAACGCGGATTGCTGCAACGATAAAATGCTTCCCGGCGCGAAACAGCATTGCTGTGATGGCACCACATCATGTTCAAATGATTGTGGTCATTGTTTGACGATTTCAGTCGCTGGCACTCTATTCAGCCCACACCTCTGGCCAAGTGTGAGCATGAGCGATACTGCAATGGCCACTCCTATGCCTCATTTCCACTCTATCTCTTTGTCTTCGGCCTTTAAACCACCGATAGCCTAGCTCTACTTTGTGCTTATTGGGCAAATAAACCCTTAAAAAAAGCCAAACGACCAAGCTAAAACGACAATGCTGTTAGCCCTAAGCTAACGCCCTATTTAGCCGTTTATTGTGGTGCCTTATCATTAAATCGTGCACCCGAGTCTAGCAAAACGTTGATTACTGAGCCGAATGCCAAATTGTGGCATCAATTCGTCTATCGAAGCGAACCGCTTTGATCCACTGTGCTCACTGACGTTTATGCGCTCGTATTCGGCCGTTAATCCGATGGAGTGAATAATATGAAAACACTAACTAATCTCGCCTTAATCACATTCTTGCTGACCAGCACAAGCGTGTTTGCGACGGCCGCGCCGCACGCACATCAACACGACAATGCCAATCCACAGGAACAAGCACATACCCATGTTTGCCCTATGCACCCTGAAGTGACTGGCAGCAAAGAGGATACTTGCCCTCAATGTGGTATGAACTTAGAGCCAAAGGCAATAGAAGCAAAACCGGCTGAAGGTGCGGCAAAAAACGCCCACAAACACCACTAAGCTAGGCTGGAGATGAGGCATATGAATTCATTTAAAACCGTAAAAAAGCAGACCCCTAAAGCCGTACTGATCTTGAGTAGCTTACTCTTAGGTACGCCTTGGTTGAGCCATGCCCAACTGGCGAGCACACAAGAGCCCGTGGCGACCGAAGCTGCAGTAAATTCTGCAACAGCGCCTAAAAATAATTCGTTAAATCAAGTAAAAACCTACACTTGCCCTATGCATCCCGAAGTGCTCAGCCATGAGCCTGGTCGCTGCCCTAAGTGCAATATGTTTTTAGTTGAGAAACAAGATACCGCAAACTCTGCGGCCGAGCATGCACAGCATCAAGTCGCAGATCACCAAGCCTCTGAGCATGGACAAATCTTGGCAGCGAAAGCTTCGAGCCAGGTATTCGATACCCCAACACCTAAGGCCGACAGCTTAGTTAAAGCCCAAAACCACGTGACAACAATCAAGTACGTTTGCCCTATGCATGCTCACATCATCAGCGATGTGCCCGGCACTTGCCCTATCTGCGGCATGAACTTAGAAAAAGTCGAAACGGGCGGCAATACCCAAGAAATCAATATCAATGTTTCCGGCAGTATGCAGCAAGCGCTGGCACTCAAAGTCGCCAAGGTTGAACGCGACACACTGTGGAAATTTGTCGAAACCGTCGGTCAAATCGATTACGACGAAAGCCAGATCACCCATATCCATGCCCGCGTCACTGGCTGGATTGAAAAGCTCATGGTCAAATCCGTGGGGGATACCGTCAAGAAAGACCAACTGATCTACGAGATCTACTCTCCCGATTTAATTAACGCCCAAGATGACTACCTGCTCGCCATGGACACCGCCAAAGCAAACGGCCAAGGCCGCTACAAAGATTTGGTGCGCAATGCGGGTTTACGCTTATCTTTCCTCGGTTTTAACGACAGACAAATCAAACAATTAGCCGAGTCACATCAAACCCAGTATCGCGTACCTTTCTACGCCAAAGAGGATGGCATAGTTAAAGCCCTCGACGTTCGTGATGGCATGTACATTCAGCCTTCGACCGAAGTCATGTCCCTAGTGGATCTCTCTAAGGTATGGGTGATTGCCGACGTATTCGAGAATGAGCAAAGCTGGATTGCTAAAGGTCAAAAGGCCGAAATTGCCGTTCCCGCCATGAATATCAGTGGCATCGAAGGCACGATCGATTATATCTACCCTGAGCTTGACCCAGTCACTCGCAGCCTGCGAGTACGAGTGGTTCTCAACAATGCCGACGTAGATTTAAGACCTAAAACCCTCGCGAAAGTCTCGCTATTCGGTGGCCCGAATAAAGATGTGCTCGTGATCCCGCAGGAAGCTTTAATTCAGACGGGTAAAGAAAACCGCGTGATCGTCAAACAAACCGATGACAGCTTTACCGCCAAGGCCGTCACAGTCGGCATGATGAGCCAAGGTAAAGCCGAGATTATTTCAGGCCTGAATGAAGGTGAACGTGTGGTGATTTCGGGGCAATTCTTACTCGACTCCGAAGCCAGTCTCAAGGGCAGCTTAATGCGTTTAAGCAGCGGTCATCAGCACTAGGAGCGCGTTATGTTGAAATATATTATCGAGGCGTCAATCAGGCAGCGATTGATGGTGTTGATTATCGCCATCATGATCACAGTTTGGGGCGTGCAGGAGCTGCGCAAAACGCCGCTTGATGCGCTGCCGGATTTATCCGACGTACAAGTGATCATTAAAACCCCTTACCCGGGCCAAGCGCCTAAATTGGTTGAAGAACAAGTGACTTATCCCTTGTCGACCGCCATGTTAGCCGTACCAGGCGCCAAAACCGTACGTGGTTATTCCATGTTCGGCGACTCCTATGTGTATGTGATTTTTGAAGATGGCACCGACATCTACTGGGCACGCTCGCGGGTGCTCGAGTACCTGAGTCAAATTAGCAGCCGTTTACCCCAGGGCGTACAACCTTCACTCGGTCCCGATGCATCCGGTGTCGGTTGGGTGTATGAATATGCGCTGGTCGATCGCTCTGGCAATTTAGATTTATCGCAACTCAAAAGTCTGCAGGATTGGTATCTCAAGCTAGAGCTGCAAAGCGTGGCAGGCGTGTCTGAAGTTGCCACCGTCGGCGGCATGGAGCAAACCTATCAGATAGTGCTTGAGCCCGATAAAATGGCGATCTATAAGCTCGATATCGCCAGCATTAAACAAGCGATCGATAAAGCTAATAGCGAAGCTGGCGGCTCAGTGATCGAAATGGCCGAAGCCGAATACATGGTGCGCGCCAAAGGCTATCGCCAGACGCTAGAGGATTTTCGTGAAATTCCCCTTGGTATCACCAGCCCTTCTGGTACAGGTTTATTACTCAAAGATGTCGCCACTGTGCGCAAAGGCCCAGCCTCACGCCGCGGTATAGCCGAACTCGACGGTGAAGGTGAAGTCGTTGGCGGAATTGTGGTGATGCGTTACGGCGAAAACGCCTTAGCGACGATAGATGCGGTGAAAGCTAAACTCGAAGAACTCAAAGCGGGCCTGCCCGATGGGGTTGAGATTATCCCAACCTATGACAGATCCCACTTGATTCTTAAGTCCGTCGACAACTTGTTTAGCAAGGTCGTCGAAGAAATGTTGGTGGTTGGCTTAGTCTGCTTACTGTTTTTGCTGCATGCGCGCTCCACACTCGTGGCCGTGATAACCCTGCCGCTATCCATCCTTATCGCTTTTATCGTGATGAATAAGATGGGTGTGAACGCCAATATCATGAGCCTTGGCGGCATCGCCATTGCTATCGGCGCCGTGGTGGATGGCGCGATTGTGATGATCGAAAACCTGCACAAGCATTTAGAACATTTCAAAGCCAAACATGATCGCGAGCCCGATACTAAGGAGCATTGGCGCATCGTCACCGAAGCGTCGATTGAAGTCGGCCCTGCGTTATTTTTCTCATTGATTATTATCACCTTAAGCTTTGTGCCTGTGTTCGCACTCGAAGCGCAGGAAGGTCGATTATTCGCGCCACTGGCCTACACTAAAACTTTCGCCATGGCAGCGGCGGCCTTTTTATCGATCACCTTAGTGCCGATTTTGATGGGTTACTTTATTCGCGGCAAAATTCCCAGCGAACGCAGCAATCCTCTCAGTCGCTTCTTGATCGCGCTTTACCAACCTTCGCTCAAACTGGTGCTTAAATTTCCTAAAGTCACCCTGATGTTAGCGTTAGTCGCGCTGGCCAGTGCTTGGTATCCCATGACCCGCATGGGTAGTGAGTTTATGCCCGCCCTTGAAGAAGGCGATTTGCTCTACATGCCAACGGCATTGCCCGGTATCAGTGCCAGTAAGGCCGCCGAAGTCTTGCAGCAAACCGACCGCTTGATTAAAACCGTGCCCGAAGTGGCCCGCGTGTTTGGCAAGGTAGGCCGCGCCGAAACCGCGACCGATCCCGCGCCGCTGACCATGCTTGAAACTACTATCATGCTCAAACCCCATGAGGAATGGCGTGAAGGCATGACCTTAGATGGCATCATTGCCCAACTACAGCAAACCGTCAAAGTACCAGGACTCACCAATGCTTGGGTACAACCCATCAAAACCCGTATTGACATGCTCTCGACGGGGATAAAAACCCCCGTCGGTATTAAGATCACCGGCGCCGATGTCAACGAGCTGCAAAATCTAGGGGCAGAAATAGAGGCCATCCTCAGTAGAGTGCCACACACTAAGTCAGCCTATGCTGAACGCAGTGGTGGCGGGCGTTATATCGATATCACCCCCAAACTCGATGTGGCCGCACGTTACGGTATGTCACTGCAAGATATTCAAGATGTCGTGCGTTACGCCATTGGCGGTATGGATATTGGCGAGTCGGTACAAGGGGCTGAGCGCTATCCCATCAACCTACGTTATCCCCGTGAGCTACGCGATAATATCGAAAAGCTGCGCGAACTCCCTGTGATCACTAAATCGGGAAATTATCTACCACTGCGAAATTTAGCGGATATAGAAATCACCGATGGCGCACCTATGCTCACCAGTGAAAACGGTCGCTTAATCTCTTGGGTGTTTATCGATATTGAAGGCACGTCTATCGGCGAATATATTACGACCGCCAAGAAAGCTTTAAATGCCGAACTCAAGGTGCCCCCGCGCTACAGCTACACTTTTGCAGGGCAGTACGAATATATGCAGCGGGTAGATGCAAAACTTAAGCAAGTGATCCCTATGGCATTAGCCGTCATCTTCATCCTGCTGATGATGACCTTTGGCTCCACCATTCAGGCCAGTATTATCATGCTCAGCCTCCCCTTCGCGTTGGTCGGCAGCACTTGGCTGTTATACCTACTGGATTACAACATCTCAGTGGCAGTCGCCGTCGGTATGATTGCCTTAGCGGGTGTAGCCGCCGAGTTTGGGGTAGTAATGCTGGTGTATCTCAATAACGCCATCAAGCACAGACAAGAGAAAGATAATTACCACAGCGTCAGCGACTTAAAAGAAGCGTTAATGGAAGGTGCCGTTATGCGGATCCGCCCCAAAGCCATGACAGTAGCGACCATCTTCTTCGGTCTACTCCCCATTATGTGGGGTGCAGGATCGGGTAACGATGTGATGCAGAAAATTGCCGCACCTATGGTCGGCGGCATGGTTACGGCCCCATTACTGTCACTGTTTGTACTACCCGCACTTTATCTACTGATTTACTCGCGTAAATTAAAGAAAGACGCGGCGTAATTGAGTGTACGGCGCTAGAACACCGATAAAAATCCCCTCAAACCATTAAAGTTTGAGGGGATTTTCTCATTCAATCAGATTAAAAATCTAATTTTACAACAGTGCCATATACCACTCTGGGTAAAATAAGCCTCTAAGTTTATAGCGCTTATGTGTACCATTGACTCAGTGCCACACAGAATTGACTCAATTCACTGCCGCAGGAAGGATTCCATCACATGACCAAGTCATTTTGTTTAACCATCAGCCGGATATGGCCGCAAGCACTTTCCCTTAAAACCCCATCACGCGCATTACTTGCCGCATTCGGTTTATGCGCTGCGCTCATCATTACAGCACCCGCCTTTGCCGCACCCGCAACCGGTGAATTCGTTGCCGACAAACGCTGTGAGCTATTTCAATCGAAAAATAAGCAGACGAATCCAGACCAATGGCAGAGCAATATTGGTGAGCGCTACCCTGTACTTGAAATCCTCGGCAATAGTGCTAAACCTGATTGGCTAAGAGTGCGCACCAATGCGGTGAAGTCTCCCATGCGTTGGATCAGCGGCGATTGTGGTCAATATCTATCTAATGTTGCTGACAGTAATTTATCAACACCTGCAACGGCGGCGGAACCGGCGCAAACCACCACGGCATCGGACATCAAAGCAAAAAGCCGAGATAGCCTTAAAGAGCATGGTACCCCAGAGAAACGCCAAGGAAATCAATGCCGAATCGGCGGTGAATTTGACGCCAACGTGCTGGCATTAAGCTGGCAAAGCACCTTTTGTGAACTCTATGGCCGCCGTAAAGCCGAATGTCGCGCCCTCAGCCAAACGCCAGAATCGAGCCAATGGCAACACTTCAGCCTGCACGGACTGTGGCCGAATAAACAACAATGCGGCACGCGATATGGCTATTGCAGCACAGTCAAACTGCAACCGAATGATTTCTGTACTTATCCAGAGTTTGAACTGAATCCATCGGTGCGCAAAAATTTAGAAGAAGTCATGCCAAGCGCCCAATATGGCACCTGTTTAGAACGCCACGAATGGTGGAAACACGGCACTTGCCGTAGCCAAGACCCTAACGAGTACTTTTTATTGGCAACCCAGCTGACCCAAGCGGTCAATGCCTCGGCATGGGTACAAAAATTTATTCATGACAACATAGGTAAGAGTGTCAGTAAAAGTGAGTTAAACCAAAGTTTTGATAGCAGCTTCGGTCAAGGCGCTCACACTAAAATGAGTCTTGAATGTGGCAAGGGATTACTGAGTGAAATCCGCATTAACTTGCCCGAAGTCATTAAAACTTCTGACTCCTTACCTAGCCTACTCGCCAAAGCCAATAAGGCCTCAAAAGGCTCCTGCCCTGAAACAATCATGATTGATAACGCTAATTAAACAAATAGTTAGACAAATAAAAACGGCGATTTAGCGTCGCCGTTTTTAACCTTAATGACAGCACTTAATATGCCAGTCACATCTGATTAAGCTTGATCACCGCAAAGGTAGCGCCTTGGGCGTCAGCAATGACAGAAAATCGTCCCACATCAGGGATATCACTAGGCGGAATGCACACTTGCGCGCCTAACGCTTGGGCTTTTTCTGCAAATGCATCGCAATCGGCTACTGCAAAATAAAGCAGCCAATGGGGAGAAATATCGCCCCATTCGGGCATTATCGTCATCATGCCGCCGATGGATTGACCATTAAGCTGCCATTCTGAGTATTCAATGTCAGGCATGTCACTCGGCATGTTGGTCCAAGGGAAGATTTTGCAGTAAAAGGCTTCTTCAGTACGCGGCTCTTTGCAAGCCAGCTCAACCCAGCAAAGGGTATTGAGTTCACCCTGACGGCGAGCACCTATGTGGTTCTTCGCTTGCCATAAAGCAAAGCGTGCGCCTTCAGGATCGCTCACCTGCGCCATCACGCCCGCATCACCCACAATATGCGGCCCCATGTGCACTTGGCCGCCCGCCGCTTGAATCTCTGCAATGCTGGCATCGATATCATCGACGGCAAAGTAGATACGCCAGTGGCTGGGGATATGTGCTTCTGACTCAGGGATTTGATACATGGCGCCTAAGTCATCTCCCGCTAAATTAAATAGCGAAAAGTGACCTTCAGGGATCGGCATTTCAACCGAGTTCCAACCAAATAACGCTTGGTAAAATGCTGTTGTTCCCTGCCAATCATGGCTTGCAAGTTCAACCCAACATGCATGTCCTTGTGCGTACTGAGTCATTTTCATTATCGGCTCCTTTGTTTTAACAATCATTCGAGTTAAGCCTGAGTTTGTATTTCTGTCCAGTATTCAGGTTAAAAAGATCTGTAAGACAAAACTCAACCGCTAAAGACAAAAAAGCCCTCACATGGAGGGCTTAAATCATCACAACAAATTAGGAATATTGCGGCAGTAAATTTGCCATCGCGAGCAGATGACATGCACCCGTGACTATGCCAAATAACACCACAAGAATAATCAGCGGTGTACCGCCTATCACTCTAAAACCTGTGCTATCGGGGAACAACTGCCGCGATTTATAGGCCATCAGCGCCGGGACAATTACCGCCCATACAGTTGCCGCTAATGCCGCAAAGCCAATCGCCACCAAGAAGCCATCGGGAAACAGTAATCCTAAAATCGTTGGCGGCACAAAGGTCACTAACGCGGTTTTCATTCGGCCAGAGCGTGAATCATCAAAACCAAACAAATCGGCGAGATAATCGAACAAACCTAAGGTCACCCCTAAGAAAGATGAAGCCACAGCCAAGTTGGCAAACAAGGTCAACATACTGTTTAACCAGCTACTCGCCATCACCTCAGACAAAGCGCCCACCAACACACCCATATTGCCGCCTTGGGCAATAATGTCGATAAACTGGCTGCGGGGAATATTGCCCATAGTTGCCGCTAACCAACAGGCATAAATCACCAGTGCGATAAAGGTGCCGACGAAAATCGCCTTGATAATGGTGGAGGAATCTTTGCCGTAATACTTCACTAAGCTGGGAACGTTACCATGGTAACCAAAACTGGCGAGACCAAAGGGCAGCGCCGCCCACAGATAAGGTGAAAAGCTGTTATTACCATCGGGTTCGAGCAACTTAGTCACATCAATTTCGATCAATAAATTGCCGATCGCGAGGAAGAAGGTAATGATCATACCGCCGAGCATAATCGTGGTAATGCGATCCACGGCCTTAGTGCTGATCAACACTATGCTCGCCAATACTATGGCAAACACTAGCCCTGCCACACTTTGCGGTAACTCAATTCCCATGCCCTGCAAGCTGTGATTCACAATCGAGCCACCGCCGCTGATATAGGCATAGGTCAAAATATACAGCACGAACGCGATGGAAACGCCGTTCACTATCCGCCAAAACTGCCCTAAGGTTTGCTTGCTTAAAGTATCGAAGCTAGCACCCGGTTCGAAATGCAAATTGGTTTCGAGTAGCAATAAGCCCGACATCAACATGCAAAACCAAATGCCCAATAACATTAAAATCGAATAGCCAAACCACATACCTGCACCGACCACGGGCAGAGAAAACATCCCAGCACCTACGGTCGTGCCAGCAATAATCATGGCGCCGCCGAGCAAGGACTTACCTGCGGGCTTATGCTTAGCCGCATTCATATGATTTGCCATTAAACTGTATGCTCCGCGGTGACACTCGCCACTATCGTTTGTTTCACTGACGGACGTAATAAGCTATTGGCTTGATCTCGTATGCGATTGATATTGGACTTATCTTGGTTATCCGCTAGATATCCCAATTCTTTGAGCTTAACGCTCAAGGTGCCGTAAAGTTTCTTATCGTAGAACTCTGGCGCAGTAATGCCATGCAAAGCGCCTAAACGCTGGGCAAGTAGATGACTCTCAGACTCAAGTTCTGAGCGCTCCATCTTAGGTCTGTTCGCTAACAGATTGAAGATAATGGCATAGCGTTGCAGAGTTTCGCTCACTGAACTGGCTAACAATAATAGTTGGCTAGTGTGTTCAGGCACGACAGTTAAGGTATCAGTCTCAACCACTAACCCTTGTTCAATGAAGAAATCCAGCACTTGATTGACATAGGCAGGTACATCCTTAATGCCCATGAAGAGTTCGGCTTTCAGCAGTGGATAAAAATCGGCAACGATTGACACAACTTGCTGACGCGGGATCTGCTCATTATGCGTTAAACAACTCGCAATTAATGACGGTACAATAAATAAGTGGATGATATTGTTACGATAGTAAGTCATAGACACTGCCTGACTCGTCTCGATAGACACAATTTCACCTAAAGGATCGGCGCAAACAACAAACTTGTTCAGCTCTAAACCTTGCTGCACTAAATGCTTACCATCACCTTCGGCAACCGAAGTATAAGTAGTGTAAGGCACTTTTTTGAGTAGAGTCAGATACAGATCAAGCTGACGTTCCAGCAGACTGCGCTCTAAGGCATTTTGATCTGTGGCCAACAACACTAAACTCGTCAAGGTCACCGAACTCGCCGCCGCCGCATCGTTAATATTCGTCATCACTCGATTCGCCAGCACGTTTACCGCTGGCGTTAACCAGCTTGGTTTTTGCTCAGGATCATCGGCCAACTCAGTACGCCAGTTTGGCGCGCGCTCATTTAAGAAGTTTTGCAGAGTAATCGGCTCGCCAAAGTTCACATAACCTTGGCCGAAATTACCAAGTTTGCGAATCGCACCAAACACCTGCCACACAGATTCTTTTTTCTTTTTCTTACCACTTAACTCTTTATGATACGTCGCCACTTCCATCACATGGTCATAGCCTAAATACACAGGCACTAGCGTGACTGGACGCTCGATACCGCGCAGCACACTGTTCATCGTCATGGCGATCATGCCAGTTTTCGGCGCCAACAGACGGCCAGTACGTGAACGGCCACCTTCGGAGAAGTATTCCACCGAATAACCTTTAGCAAACAGCTGATCTAAATACTCACGAAATACTGCGGTGTACAGCTTATTGCCATTAAAACTACGGCGGATAAAGAAGGCACCACCGCGACGGAACATAGGTCCCGCGGGCCAGAAATTGAGGTTAATGCCGGCAGCAATGTGCGGCGGAACCATGCCTTGATAATACAAAATATACGATAACAGCAGGTAATCCATGTGGCTGCGATGGCAAGGCACATAAACAATCTCGTGGCCATCGTGGTGTAACTGCCGAACTTGCTCGGCGCCTTTAATGTTGATCCCGCTGTAAAGCTTGTTCCACAGCCAAGTTAAAAAACGCTCGGCAATACGCACTAAACTGTCTGAGTAATCGGCAGCGATTTCATCGAGATACTCAATAGCCGTCTCGCGCGCTTGGGTCTCAGAAATCTTTTTACTGGCGGCTTCTTCTTGAATCGCTTTGCGCAGCGACTCAGATTTGAGTAACGAATGAAACAGTGCTTGGCGGTTTGGCAGCACAGGCCCTGTCATTACCTTACGTTGACGACGGAAATGCACGCGCGCAACCCGTGCTAACTTATGGGCAATCCCCATGTCGGTGCCATGTTCGTCAGCCATGTAACGCAGGGATACGGCATTCGAAAACTGCACGAAGTTATGTCGACCTAAGAACAGAATCATCAAGCACTTGCGCAACCAAGTCGGGTTTTCCCGCTCAAATACGGCCGCCTTCATAGTGTCGTCTTCTTTCCCTGGCGTGCGACCCCAATACAAGCTCACGGGCACCAGTTGAATATCCAATTCAGGACGTTCCTTATGCACGGCTAACAAACGCATAAAGCATTCGAGGAAAGGCTCATTACCAGCACGTTCGCCAAACAGTGGCTTACGTCCTTGAAGACAGACAACCCGAGGCGCAGTCACACCATTAGCCACTAGAGGCTCATAAGGGCTTGGTAAACCTAACTTAGCCGTTATTTCGCTCAAAGCAGCTATGTCACTAAGGGATTCAGTTTTCATCACATAAACAAGGGGTCTGGAAGCATCCAGATTCAGATCGGCAAAGGGATCCTGAGGCACCACAATAGTGTGCACTAAGTGTTTTTGGATCCAACGTAATGATTTCAACCAAAGAGAGTCGTGTTTAGGCATTATTCTTATGCAATTAAGTGCGTTTACTAGCCCGATAGAATACCAGACTATGGGCAATATTCGCTAATTCTCTCCAACATAGCTAAAAAGTGGTTAATACTTGCGCTGCAAATAATACTGTATATACTAACAGTAACTGTATAGAAAAACAGGAAACACCATGAGACCTTTGACGCCACGCCAAGCTGAAATTTTAGAGCTAATTAAACGAAATATTGCCGATACTGGCATGCCACCCACTCGGGCAGAAATCGCAACCCGTTTAGGTTTTAAGAGCGCCAATGCGGCTGAAGAACACCTTAAAGCGTTGGCAAAAAAGGGCTGCATTGAGATCATGCCAGGCACATCTCGAGGCATTCGTCTGCCTGCGGAAATCGAAGATTTGACTGAAACAGGTTTACCGCTCATCGGCCAAGTGGCCGCAGGTGAACCTATCCTCGCCCAAGAACATGTTGAACAGTACTACCAAGTCGACCCAAGCATGTTCCATCCCGCCGCCGATTTTTTACTGCGAGTAAAGGGTGACAGCATGAAGAATATCGGCATTCTCGAAGGTGATTTGCTGGCAGTTCATAAAGTAGAACAAGCTAGAAATGGTCAAGTGGTTGTCGCTAGAGTCGATGACGATGTCACTGTTAAACGTTTCGAAAAAAAAGGTAATGTGGTCTATCTACATGCCGAAAATGAAGATTACTCCCCGATTAAAGTGGATTTAGGCTTCCAAAGTTTAACAATTGAAGGACTCGCCGTCGGTGTGATCCGTAATGGAGATTGGCTATGAATAAACTACTTGGCAATGCCCCCCGCCATCCGGGCTTGTGGCTCGATGAAGTCCGTGATGCCGACTATGACTGGCACCATGCGCCTATCGCCTGTATGCCAACTAAGACTCAAGGTCGCCAAGAATTAATTCATCTGAGTGCACAACTCGCTCAGTTAAGCCAACAGGGCCGTTGGTTAGTGCTCATCAACCCACCAAGTATTGGCTACAAGCAAATGCTTGCCAGCGCAGGTGTGCGTATGGATAGAGTTTTGCTGGTACATGCTAAAGATGAAGTCGAAACCCTGTGGGCGATGGAAAAAGCCCTGACAAGTGGTACGTCCAGTGCAGTCATTACTTGGACTCAATCATTAGATGCGCGGGATAATCGACGCCTACAAATCGTGGCTAAAAGTGCCCGAGCTATGGGCATAGTGCTTGAAGACGTAAACAGTCACTTACATGCCGACGTACGCATTGAGCAAGGCAATCTCTTCGGTCAGCAATCTTTTTTTAGCGCTGTACACTAAATATTCATTTAATTTTTTACCTTGAAAGCCGCCTCACCTATGAATGTGAGGCTTTTTTTTGGCAATTTTTCAGATAATTAGATAAATAAGTGATCTTGATCAATATTTAAACAGCAAGTATGGTTGGTTAAGTCGGTGATGATATATCACCTTCCGTGGTCAATGAATCGAGTATTTATCGAACTCGAAGCGCCACTAAAAATAGAGAACAGATTTATTTCAGCAGTATGTGCCAGCGTGGCTAATTACCAGCAGTAACAATACTTGATTAAAAGTAACAGCCGCCAACGCACGTTGAAGTCAAAAAAGCTTTTTTGGGAACTGAAGAGTTTGCATAGAGTTGAGACTTACTGTGTTGCTCTTCTTTGTAGTTGCTATTCGCAATTGGCAGAGGAGAAGTCTTGTGAAGCAATTGTTGTATTGTTTACTCGTGGTGCTTTTCGCACCACCGTTGACCGCCGCAGACATGCGGTTCAACATGACCCCTGGCGTGACCGAGATCAGTGGCAAGGTTTATCACTTGCACATGACCATCTTGTATATCTGCTGCGCAATAGGCCTAGTGGTCTTTGGCGTCATGATTTACGCCATGATCAACCACAGAAAATCCAAAGGCGCTGTCGCGTCCCACTTTCACGAAAGCACTAAAGTTGAAATCGCTTGGACGATTCTGCCATTTATCATTTTGATCTTAATGGCGATTCCAGCGACAAAAACTTTAATCGCAATGGAAGATCCCAGTAACGCCGATCTCACCGTAAAAGTGACGGGGTCCCAATGGAAATGGCATTACAGCTATTTCGATCAAGATATTGATTTTTATAGCATACTGACAACACCCAGAGCACAAATCGAAGGCACCGAAACCAAGGGTGAAAACTATCTATTGGAAGTCGATAAACCGCTCGTTCTACCGATAAACCGCAAAATCCGCTTTCTGATGACTTCAGAGGATGTCATCCATTCTTGGTGGGTACCCGCCTTTGCCATTAAGAAAGATGCCAACCCTGGATTTATCAATGAGGCCTGGACTCGCATCGACAAACCCGGCATTTATCGTGGTCAATGCGCCGAACTCTGCGGTAAAGACCATGGTTTTATGCCTATCGTAGTACAAGCCTTACCCGAAGCCGAGTTTGAGGCTTGGGTCACAGAGCAAAAACAAGCCGCAGGTGCTGCGGCTGAAGCCGCTCAAGCCGCTTTATCACAAACCCTAAGTAAAGAAGAGTTGATGACTCTAGGCGAACAAGTTTACCTCGGGCACTGCGCAGCCTGCCACCAGCCCAATGGCGAAGGATTGCAAGGCGTATTTCCGCCCCTTAAAGGTAGCCCGATTGCAACGGGACCGCTCAGCGGCCACCTTGAAATTGTGCTCAACGGTAAAACGGGTACAGCCATGCAAGCGTTTAGTAAACAATTGACTGCACAAGAAATCGCGGCAGTGACTACCTACGAGCGTAATGCTTGGGGCAATAATACTGGAGATGCAGTGCAAGCCAAAGACGTCAACGAGTACATGAACGGCAATTCTGCACAAACATCCGCCGCGGTACCAAGCAGTACAACCCCGACACCCGCTCCTGCAAAAGACGTCTCAGCTGCAGTCGATCCCGCAAGCCTCCCCACACTCAGCCATGACGCCCTCATGGCCGAAGGTGAAACTGTCTACGCGACCTTCTGTGCTGCCTGCCATCAAGTGACAGGTGCAGGAATACCACCCGCCTTCCCCGCGCTAGTGGGTAGTGCTATCGCCATTGGACCAGTCGCCAATCACATCGATATTGTGATGCACGGCAAAACGGGCACGGCTATGCAGGCATTTGGCAAACAGCTTAGCCCACAGCAACTTGCAGCAGTCATTACCTATGAACGCAATGCTTGGGGTAACAATACCGGCGATACAGTGCAACCTGCTGATATCGCAAGTCATGGACAGTAGGGGATAATGATGAGCACTACGACTCAAGATCAAACCGCAGCCCATGATGACCATCATCATGGTGCGCCAAAGGGCATCATGCGCTGGCTGCTAACCACCAACCATAAAGACATAGGTACTTTGTATTTATGGTTCAGCTTCATTATGTTCTTAACCGGTGGCGCTATGGCCATGGTGATCCGCGCTGAACTCTTTCAACCTGGATTACAATTGGTCGAGCCCAACTTTTTCAACCAAATGACAACTGTTCATGGGTTGATCATGGTATTCGGCGCGGTAATGCCGGCCTTTACAGGGCTAGCTAACTGGCTGATCCCGATGATGATAGGGGCGCCAGATATGGCGCTGCCACGGATGAATAACTGGAGTTTTTGGATACTCCCCTTCGCCTTTACTATTCTTCTCAGTTCGCTGTTTATGGAAGGTGGCGGACCTAACTTTGGTTGGACCTTCTACGCACCACTATCAACAACTTATAGCCCAGATAGCACGGCGCTCTTTGTATTTTCTATTCACATCATGGGGATAAGTTCGATCATGGGCGCGATCAACGTGATTGTGACCATAGTGAATTTACGCGCGCCAGGCATGACATGGATGAAGTTACCATTGTTTGTCTGGACTTGGCTTATCACGGCATTCCTACTGATCGCAGTTATGCCCGTACTCGCGGGCGCAGTGACTATGGTGCTGACCGATAAGTTTTTCGGCACGAGTTTCTTCGATGCGGCGGGCGGCGGCGATCCTGTGATGTTCCAGCATATTTTCTGGTTCTTCGGCCACCCTGAAGTTTACATCATGATCTTGCCGTCCTTTGGCATCATCTCTGCCATAGTCCCAGCCTTCAGTCGTAAACCCTTATTTGGCTATGCATCCATGGTTTATGCTACGGCTAGTATTGCAATTCTGTCGTTCCTCGTGTGGGCGCACCATATGTTCACCACAGGTATGCCAGTGTTTGCCGAGCTGTTTTTCATGTATTGCACTATGTTGATTGCAGTGCCAACTGGGGTGAAAGTGTTTAACTGGGTTGCCACTATGTGGCGCGGCTCACTCAGTTTCGAAGCGCCCATGCTGTTTGCTGTAGCCTTTATCATACTCTTCACTATTGGCGGTTTTTCGGGATTAATGCTCGCCATTACACCCGCCGACTTCCAGTACCACGATACTTATTTTGTTGTGGCACATTTCCATTATGTGCTCGTGACTGGTGCGATTTTCTCCATCATGGCAGCGGCCTATTACTGGCTACCTAAGTGGACGGGACACATGTACAACGAACGACTGGGACAATGGCATTTCTGGTGCTCGGTGATTTCAGTCAATGTGCTATTTTTCCCGATGCATTTCCTTGGGCTGGCAGGAATGCCAAGGCGTATCCCTGACTACTCGATTCAATTTGCCGATGTTAATCAAATCGTCTCGATTGGTGGGTTCGCCTTCGGCTTATCGCAATTGATTTTCTTAGTATTAGTAATTAAGTGCATCCGTGGCGGCGAAAAAGCTCCCGCTAAACCTTGGGAAGGTTCCGAGGGTTTAGAGTGGACATTGCCAAGCCCTGCGCCTTACCACTCCTTCACGACACCACCTGAGGTGAAATGAAATGGCAACCCAACACCAGCAAGATAAATCTAAGTCAAATCGTAAACTTATCAGCATGTTAGTTATAGGCTGTATTGGCATGTTTGGCTTTGGATTCGCGCTGGTGCCGCTCTACGATGTGTTGTGCGAGCAACTCGGTATCAATGGAAAACCCTCCAATACCGCGAGTAGTTATCAAGCAATCACAGTAGATACAAGCCGAATAGTGACTGTGGAATTTATTTCTCAGGTACAAACAGGCATGCCATGGACATTTGCGCCACAAACCAAACGGCTCGAAGTTCACCCTGGCGAGCTAATCCATACGGCATTTTTGGCGCGCAATATGTCCGCTAAAGCAACTATTGGCCAAGCGATACCTTCAGTTTCGCCCGGCCAAGGTGCCGCTTATTTTAATAAAACAGAATGCTTTTGCTTTAATCAACAACCCTTAGCGGCGGACACTAGCGCTGAGCTGCCGCTCATTTTCTATGTGGATCCTCAGTTACCTGAGTCTATCCATACTCTGACCCTCTCTTACACTCTCTACGACATTACCGACAAGCAGTTAGCGTCTGCCATAGAGCAAGGAGCTGCAAAATGACAACGAAACATCAGTCTTACTACGTTCCATCCCAAAGTGTCTGGCCTATTGTAGGTGCCATTGGCTTGTTCTTAATCGCCTCTGGTGCAGGCCTTTTCGTGCAACAGTTGAAATCAGGTGCATCCGGTGGCGGTTATGTGCTGCTGGTTGGGATAGCTGTGATCCTATTCATGCTGGTAGGTTGGTTTAGAACCGTGATCCAAGAGTCGATGGCAGGGCTCTATTCTAGCCAAATGGATCGATCGTTTCGCCAAGGTATGAGCTGGTTTATTTTTTCGGAAGTTATGTTTTTCGGGGCTTTTTTCGGGGCACTATTTTATGCCCGCATGTTCGCAGTGCCTTGGCTCGGTGGCGCATCGAATAATGCCATGACCCACGAAGTACTCTGGCCTCAGTTTGAAGCTATTTGGCCGCTCATTACTACGCCAGATGGCACTAAAACCCAAGCTATGCCATGGACTGGACTGCCATTAATCAACACTATCGTACTGCTAACCTCCTCAGTTACCTTACATTTCGCCCATGTCAGCCTAGAAAAAGGTAAACGTTCTGCCATTACTCTCTGGCTTGGTATCACCATACTCTTGGGTATGGGTTTCCTTGCCTTACAGGCAGAAGAATATATGCATGCCTACCGGGAAATGGGACTCACCCTAACCTCTGGGATTTATGGCAACACCTTCTTCCTGTTAACTGGCTTTCACGGCATGCATGTCACTCTGGGGACTCTCTTTTTATTCGTGTTGTTTTTCAGAGTGTTGAAGGGGCACTTTAGCGCAGATAAACATTTTGCGTTCCAAGCGGGGAGTTGGTATTGGCACTTTGTGGATGTGGTCTGGCTGTGTTTGTTTATTTTCGTTTACGTTCTCTAGTGCTTTAGTAAGGTGTGGGATTGGGGCTAATCAGCCCAGTCCCTAAGGCCACCAGCAATAACAAGATAACGAGCACGGAGAAAATCACTCGCCGACCAAGATAACGGCTCATAGGCACTTTTTCATCACCTTTCACCATAATAAACAAGGCGCGACCTAGATTAAAAATGATGAATAGCAACAGCAGAACTAAGACCAACTTAAAAATGAACAGGCTATTCATACAATATCCTCATGTTCTGCTGAATAAATTAACGGTTTTTCTACTGATATTGACTGTGGCTGTATTAACTATATTGGTCAAGTTGGGTTTATGGCAGTTAGCCCGTGGTGAAGATAAAACGACGCTTTTAGCCCAAATGGAAGCAAGGCAAGCTTTGCTGCCATTAAGTTTTGAGCAGCTCCAACTCAAGGTCGGCAAAGAAGGCGTAACGGGTTATCGACTGCAAGTACGCGCCACTCCCGCAAGCTCACAAATCTGGCTGCTGGATAATCAAATCTATCAAGGTCAAGTGGGCTATTTAGCCTTCCAACCATTGCAAGTAGAAGTTGAAAAACCTTGGTTGCTGGTCGAGTTAGGCTTTGTTGCCGCAGGCTCCCATCGGGATGAGTTACCCCACATCACTCCCCTAAGCGGGGCATTAAATATCGAAGGCAGGCTTTATCAAAAGCAAATCAATCCCTTGAGCCAAGCTTTAATGGCAGAAACAGGGACAAGTATTCGCTTTCAAAATTTAAATATGCCCGAAATGGCTAAGGTATTAGGGCACCCAGTGTTACCTGTCGTGTTGCAACCAGAGCAATTACCTTCCCTCACATTGCCCCATCCTTGGCAACCTTTCCCACTGTCAGCACAAAAACATTGGGGCTATGCGTTGCAGTGGTTTTCGATGGCAGCCGTATTTGCAGGACTAATGCTGTGGCAAGGGATTAAATATGTAAAACGCCATAGCGCCCAAACAGTCGCAAACTCAAGGAGCAAATAGGGAAATTCGTACCATACTTAGCAAGACACTAATAAAACTAAATAAATATAAAACAATAAATTAGGGATAATTTGAATGAGAGGAGCAAGCATGAACTCCCAGAATAAATCTAAACACAAAGCATTAGGGCTATTACTGCTGGCGTTTATTGCCCCCGTAGTGATTGCTAAGCTAGTGCTGAGCCTGAATTTATACCATGGCGGTGCCACCAATCATGGCGAGCTGATCAGTCCCGAAACCAGTTATGCCAGCCTTGGGGTTGAAAATTCTAATCCCAAAGAATGGCAACTACTGTATTTATTGCCCGCCAAATGCAACGATACTTGCCGCGAACGCCTGTATATTTTGCGCCAAAGCCACACAGCGTTAGGGCCAGATCAGGCGCGAGTAGAACCGCTCATCCTCACCCATCCCGACAGCGATCTTAACGCCTTAAGCGCCTTTCACTTCAACACTCGCCCCGCCAATGCAGACTTAAGCAAATGGTTAGATGAACAGCAGCTAATCATAGTCGATCCCTTAGGCAGCTTAGTCCTGCGCTACCCTCAAGTGCAGGGCAAAGAAGCACATTTAGCTCAAGGCAAGGCGCTGATTGCGGATCTGCGTAAGTTGTTAAAACTGTCGAGGGTAGATTGATGCAACTAACTTGGATCCTACGCTTAACCTTAGTCTTTACCCTATTGGTGATTTTAATGGGCGCTTACACCCGTCTATCGGATGCAGGGCTTGGCTGCCCCGATTGGCCAGGCTGCTACGGCCATATTAAAGTGCCCACCCAAGACCATGAAATCGCCCATGCGCAAACTATATTCCCAGATCACGATATCAATCCAGAGAAAGCTTGGCTGGAAATGATCCACAGATATATCGCAGGCGGACTTGGCTTACTGGTGTTGTTCATCTTAATTTTGTGCTTAAAAACACCTGAAGCACCCAAAAAGTTACCGGTCATCATAGTGCTGCTGATCCTCTTTCAAGGAGCGCTAGGCATGTGGACTGTGACCATGAAACTCATGCCAATAATTGTGATGTCGCATCTTATTGGTGGCTTTAGCCTAATCTCGCTGCTGTTACTCCTTTACCTGCGAACCCGATCTCGGCGTATATTTAATAGCGAAACCCATCCTCGGCATCTCGCACCGTTAGCGTTGGTGAGCCTATTCGTCCTTGTGGGTCAGATTATGTTGGGCGCTTGGACATCATCGAATTACGCGGCGCTCGCCTGCACCTCTTTACCCATCTGTGAGGGAAATTGGGTAGATAACTTAGCAATAGCCGAGGCATTTTCACCGTTCCAAGGCCAACACCCTAGCTTCGAATTTGGGGTACTCGATTACCCTGCACGAATGACTATCCACGTAGCCCACAGAATTGGCGCTATCGTCACTGCCAGCTTGTTACTCGTGCTCGCCTACCGATTATTTGTGGGCGCTACGGGACTTAAGGCTTTAAGCCTTTTATTAGTGGGACTAGTCATACTACAAGTGAGCTTAGGTATTTCTAACGTAGTGATGCATTTGCCACTCGGTATTGCCGTGTCTCACAACGGTGGTGCGGCACTACTGCTACTGACCTTAGTCACAATCAACTATTTTTTATGGCGCAAAGCATAAGCGAGGGATCCAAGATGGCAAAACCACTCTCAATCACCAGTAGCCTGCCCACTTTCAGCGTAACATGGCGCGCCTATTTTGAAATGACCAAACCTAAAGTGGTTGCACTGATGCTGCTCACAGTCTTAGTCGGCATGTGTCTTGCTGTGCCCCATGCAGTCCCCGTTCAACCTTTAATCGCCGGTATGCTGGGTATTGCTATGATGGCGGGTTCTGCGGCGGCGTTGAATCATCTGATCGATCGCCGTATCGATGGCTTAATGGCACGCACCTACAATCGCCCGCTACCCAAAGGGCGTATTTCGGCCACACGCGCGTTAATTTTCGCCGCTAGCTTAGGTAGTCTTGGCTTTATCGTCTTATATTCCTTAGTCAATCCACTCACAGCTTGGCTGACCTTTGCCAGCCTGATTGGCTATGCCTTGGTTTATACAGCCTATTTGAAACGCGCAACATCACAAAATATTGTGATCGGCGGCCTTGCGGGAGCCATGCCACCCTTGCTGGGATGGACGGCAGTAACGAACGAATTTCACGGCCATGCGTTATTGCTAGTGATCATCATTTTTACGTGGACGCCGCCACATTTTTGGGCACTGGCCATTCACAGACGCGCCGAATATGCCAAAGTAGATATTCCCATGCTACCAGTCACCCACGGTGTCGAATTTACGAAAACCTGCATCTTGCTCTACACAGTATTGCTGGCGATTGCTTGCCTGTTACCTGTGCTGGTTGGTATGTGTGGGCCAGTGTATTTCGTCAGCTCGAGTTTACTCAGTACGGGATTTATCTATAAAGCATGGCAACTTAAATATCGGGATCATGATGGCTTAGCGATGCAAGTGTTCCGCTTCTCTATCTACCATTTAATGTTGTTATTTATGGCATTACTGCTAGACCACTATTTGTGGAACTAGTGTATGGAACGAGTTTGTCGCGCTAACCTGTATTTATGGAGCGAATAATGCAGAAAAGAATTTTAGTCATCGCCATTTTGTTGTTCGGTCTTGGCGGCCTATTTGCGGTGAAATTTAATCCCCCAAAACCTATCGAGTTAGAGAGCGGTTTTCTGTTTCCACAGGCCTATGAATTAGCGCCCTTTGAATTAGTTGATCAACACAAGCAAGCTTTTACCAATGCCAGTTTGCAGGGAAAATGGAGCTTATTTTTTATCGGTTTTACCTTTTGTCCCGACATTTGCCCTACGACCTTAAATAAACTTGCGGCGGCTTATCCCGATCTAAACAAGATCGCGCCATTGCAGGTGGTGTTTTTATCCGTCGACCCCAAACGGGACACACCGGATAAACTCTTAACCTATGTAAATTTTTTCAATCCAGAGTTTAAAGCTGTAACGGGTGAACAAACGCAGATATTTCCCCTCACCCGCAGCTTAGGACTCACTTATGCCATGGTGGGTGAAGGAGAAAATTACCAAGTCGACCATAGTGCGGGTTATGTGTTGGTGTCGCCGCAGGGAACGCGAGTTGCGGTATTTAAACCTACGGCAGCGTTAGGCAAACCGCCGCAGGTATTAAATGATAAATTAATTAGCGATTTTGAAAAAATAGTGGCGCAATACAAACCTAGCCGCTGATCACTCTTTGACCCAAGAGCCATCGTCCTTTGGACTCACCCAAGGCTGAGAAAACCAATAGTAGCCATTGCGCGCCTTACTCGGCGCTGTGCAGTTATAACGCGATCGCCCCGCAGGCAAGGCTAAATCCGCTTGAACACTAAACTCGTTTTCATTGAGCCAAGTCGGCTGTTTTGAGCCTTGACCTTGGATATAACACATCATTTGCTTAGCAGAGATATCACTCATATCGAGGGTCACTTTAAGCTCTGGACGCCAATGACCGCCCTTTAACTCAGGATCACTTGGGGTTTGTGCAATCACAGGCATATTTAAGCTGTATAACTTTGCCTTAAGGCTTTTTAGGTCAGCATATTGTCCAGCAACGGGGAAACGCGGCAGGGCCGTTAATGGCGAATAGGGCCCGGCGGCACCGGACTGTTGCCCAAAAGCGACAAAGCTGTTCTCAGTTAACATATCCTGCAACGCTTGATTGTACTCACCGTAGGGATACGCCAGCATTTTAAAATTGTGCCCAGTGGCATCTGCAATCGCTTTTTCTGTATCTAAGATATTGGCTTTTATCCGCGCTAACCACTGCGCCTGTGATTCGTTTTCTAAGGCGCGGATCAAATGTTCGTGCGCCCAACTGTGATTAGCAATATCGGCGCCTTCCTTGGATAGTGTGATGAGTTCATCCCAAGTCATCATCTCGGTAAACTTTTGTTTAATCGGCTCAATTGCCACAAACAAGGTGTAGGGGAATCCAAATTCCTTTAGGATAGGATGCGCCGTAATCGCTATACTGCGATAACCATCATCGAAGGTAATTGCGATTGTTTTAGCGGGTAAATCTTGTTTTTGCTTGATCGCTTCAACCACTTTAGAAAGCGGGATCACCTTAAAGCCGTCATCGACGAGAAACTGCATTTGCTCACGAAATTGCGCGGGCGTAACGCTGGTTGCCGCCGGAGTGGTTTCTGACACATGGTGATATTGCAGAATGACCACGGCATGGGCAGAAAACGTCATTAGCCCTATGAGTGCCAACAGCACACGTTTAACCATAATGTGAACACCTCTGAAATTAATGAATACTGCTAAATCAACTTGGCTCGACCTCATGCTCAACGGCGCGAAAAATCGCCAGTTACTGGCGCTCGCCCTGCCGATGATACTCTCCAATATCACTATCCCGCTGTTGGGCTTAGTCGATACGGCTGTTATAGGTCATCTGAGTGAGGCCTATTATTTAGGGGGAGTCGCTGTCGGGTCAACGATTATCACATTAATCATTTGGTTATTGGGATTTTTGCGTATGGCGACGACAGGTTTAGTCGCGCAGGCCTTTGGTGCTGACGATCTTCACGCCCAGCACAAACTCTTAGTCCAAGGCGCTATGCTAGCGATGTTATTGGGCGCAGGCGTTATCGCACTGCAAGTCCCGATATTGAATTTAGCGTTAGGATTATCCGAAGCGAGTAGCGAGGTCGAACGTTATTGCCGCGAGTATTTTCAGGTACGGATTTGGTCAACGCCCTTCGCCCTGCTCAATTTAGTGATGTTAGGTTGGCTCTTAGGGCGACAACAACCTAAAGCCGCCATGTGGCAGTTGATTTTAGCCAACCTTGCCAATATTATTCTCGATGTGGTGTTTGTCCTCGGCTTGGGTTGGGGCGTTAAAGGCGCTGCCCTCGCCTCAGTATTTGCCGATATCACCGCTTTCTCAGTCGCACTCACTATGGTGTTACAACAACTCAAGCGCGCACCCGAGTTTCACTTATCTCAGCTATTCCCCCATGTCACCTTAACGGGTTATGGCAAATTACTGAGGCTCAACACAGATATTTTTGTCCGCAGCCTCTGTTTGCAGGCAGCTTTTGCCTTTATGACATTCCATGGTGCAGGTCTAGGTGATAATACCGTTGCGGCCAATGCCGTGTTATTGAATTTACTGCTATTAATCTCCTACGCTCTAGATGGTATAGCCTATTATGCCGAGGCAGAAGTCGGTCGAGCCTATGGGCAAAAACAGGCAGAACAATTAAGGGAAGCTGTGATCTTAGCTTGGTGCTGGTCGGCCATAACGGCACTAGGATTCTGCGCTGTATTTAGTCTTTTTGGCAGTAATATTATCGCGTTATTGACCAGTATTAATGAGGTCAGAGCCACTGCGCAAACCTATCTTATCTGGCTAATATTCTTGCCTTTATGGTCCTTTAGCTCGTATTTATTCGATGGTGTTTACATAGGTGCCGCTAAAGGAAAAGTGATGCGCAATAGCATGATACTCGCCACCTTTGGCGCGTTTTTCCCAACATGGTATTTACTGCAGCAGCTATTACTACCAGAGCAAGGCAACCATGCCCTCTGGGCCGCGATGAGTGTCTTTATGATCGTCAGAAGCCTAACGCTCGCAGGGCATTATTATTTCAGTCAGGCCTTTTTACATAAATAAATCTGTAAAGACAGTAGTTTACTAATCTCAAAATCATTATTATGTTGATTTTACAATTGTAACGAAGATGTGAATCGATAATGAAAAGGATTTTACCGCTGCTATTGCTGTGGCTATGTAACTATACGGTTGCCAACACTGCGCCACAATTACCCGTTGAAGCCTTTGCAAGCATCCCAGATGTTAGCTCTGTGCAGCTCTCGCCTAATGGCAAAAAAATCGCTTCTGTTGTACGGGTCGATCAAGCCAAACTCAAAGGTACTGTCGTTAGTATCCAAGATATAGAAACAGGCGAAAAAAGCATTCCGCTGCACACGGATAATCAAAAATTTGTCATCCTGTCTCTGCAGTGGGCAAACGATAATATCTTACTGATCAGTGCTAAGTTTCCGGCTAACCGTTACGGTACACCTACAACCGAAACCCGCCTTGTTAAGTATGATTTGACCACGAAAAAGACCTCGAGTGTCCTTCCGCGCAGCGTCTTAGACCGTCTTAATTGGATCCCGCAACATCAGGGGCAAATTATCGATCTTATGCCAGATGATCCCGATAATATTTTACTGTCATTAGACGGAATGGGCGAAAACGTAGGCGAAGACAGCGTTCTGAAAGTCAATTTAGCGCAGGGGAAATCCAGTTACACCCAAAATGCTAAAAAGAAGATTATAAGTTGGATTACCGACAGGCAGCACAAAGTCCGAATTTCTATCTACAACGATGATACTGAGTACCGTATTTATGAACAGGCCGAGCAAAAGAGTGATTCACGCTTGCTTTGGACCTTTAAAGCCTTCTCTGAGGACACGGTTTGGCCATTAGGTTTTGATGCAGACCCTAATATCCTCTACGTTCGCGCCTATCACCAAGGTTTCGAAGCCATTTTTAAAGTGAACCTGACCGACCCTAATCTTACAAAAGAGTTGGTTTACGCCAATGAAGCAACTGACGTCGAAGGGGATTTACTCTACTCGCAATTAAAGAAAAAAGTCATTGGTATCAGTGAAGGCGACGGCGAGGAATACACCTTCTGGGAAACAGAATATGTCGGACTACAAAATGGTCTTAAGGCTGTATTACCCGATGCTCACAACTATATTACTCAATTCAGTGCAAATGAACGCCGCTACATAGTGTATTCCACCAGCTCAACCGAGCCTGGCACTTATTACTTCGGCGATAGGGACGAAAAAACGTTATATCCCATCGCGAACAGATACGGCAAGCTCAATAGTGAGCTACTCGCCAACACCCAACATCTAACTTACGAAGCAAGGGATAAGCTCAAAATCGATGCTTACCTAACAGTGCCAAAGGGACTCGAAGCCAAACAGCTACCGACGATTATTTTCCCCCATGGCGGCCCGATCAGTTATGACAGTAACGACTTCGACTACTGGGCACAGTTTTTCGCTAATCGTGGTTATGCGGTATTTCGAATGAATTTCAGGGGGTCGGCAGGTTACGGCTATGAGTTTATGAAGGCTGGCCTAAAAAGCTGGGGTCTCGAAATGCAAAACGATGTTGAAGACGGGACTCGTTACCTAATAGCTCAAGGGATTAGCGATCCTAAACGCATTTGTATTGCCGGTGCGAGTTATGGTGGTTACGCGGCCTTAATGGGGCTCCCGATCTTTACCGTTGCGCCATCAGTGTGGCTGGTGTGACCGATGTGGCCTACCTAGTAAAATCAAGCCGCAGACATACCAACTATGAAGTGGTTAAAGAGCAAATAGGAGATGATCTCGATGCCCTCTATGAGCGCTCACCTATCAGTAAAGCAGATAAAATTAACATCCCAGTATTACTGCTACATGGCGATAAGGACAGAGTCGTTAAGGTTCAACATAGCCGAGAAATGTATGACGAGCTCAAATCACTGAATAAACCAGTGGAGTATATTGAGTTGGAAAATGGTGATCATTACCTGAGCAATAACGACAACAGACTCGCGACGTTTAAAGCCTTAGATAAGTTCTTAGCTGATAATCTCAACCCTAAGTTATAACTGAACAACTGCACTTAAAGCGAAAGCCAAATATAAAAAACGCGACTCAAGGTCGCGTTTTTCATTCAGCTTAACAAACAAGATTAAGCGTAAGAATGTTCACCGTGTTGGTGATCTGTCACGTCACGTACGCCAGTCAACTCACCTGGGAACATGTCTAACAATTGTTTTTCGATACCATCTTTCAGGGTGATATCAACTTGAGAACAACCGTTACAACCACCGCCGAACTGCAGTACAGCCACGCCTTCTTTAGTGATTTCAACCAGCATGATATTACCACCATGGCCAGCTAACTGAGGGTTGATTTCAGATTGGATCACGTATTCGATACGCTCGACTAAAGGTGCATCACCTGACACTTTACGCATTTTTGCGTTAGGTGCTTTGAGCGTGAGTTGTGAACCTAATTGGTCAGTCACAAAATCGATAGTGGCATCTTCAAGGAAAGGTGCACTCTTCTCATCGACCATAGCATTGAAGCCAGTGAACTCGATTTCAATATCATCACTTTCCACTGCATCCGGTGGACAATAAGACACACCACACTCGGCTTGCGAGGTACCAGGACTGATCACAAATACGCGAATATGAGTGCCTTCAGGTTGATCTGCTAACAACTTAACAAAATGGGCTTGAGCCGCATCGGAAATGGTAATCATGAAAACCTGCTCCGTCAGGGGATACCTGAGTGTTTTAGTAAGAATTAGCCGTATGATACTCCGACTCACCTTCGCTTTGTAGTCCTTTGGATAGCAAGTTTATGGATTTTTGCCATAGCGATCACGATTTATTCATCATAAACAAGCTTTAAACGAATGTGTTGTACGCGAGTGAACTGCATCATTTACAAACAAAAGCGACCCAATTGGGTCGCTTTAAGCCAGACATAAAATACAAACTATTTAGCCGCTTCTTGTCCAGCGATACGACCAAAGACAATGATATCAGTGTAAGCATTTCCACCGAGTCGATTGGTTCCATGGGTTAAACCAGTCACTTCACCCGCAGCAAACAAGCCCGGAATCACCTTTCCTTGTTCATCAAGTACACGAGTACGTATATCAACCGCTAGTCCACCCATTGTATGGTGCACAGAAGGTGTCGCCTTTAAAATCCAATAAGGTCCTTTACTTAAATCAACCAATCCTGAGCGATGATTAAAGGCTTCATCCTTTCCTGTTGCGGCATAACGATTCACGTCTTTAATCGTTGATAACAGCTTATCTTCAGGAATATTAAAGACTTTAGCGGCTTCTTCTAAGGTGTCGACCTTATACATTAGCCCGTCTTTTGTGAATTCCTTCAGTTCACCTTGATGCATTTCAACAGTATGGGCAACATCTTCAATAGCTTGGTTCCAGAGCAGATAAGTATAACGGCCTGGTTGGGCTAGAATGGCCTGTGAAATCACATCTCGGCGTTCCAATTCCTCAACAAAGCGCTCACCCTTCTGGTTGATTAACACCGCACCAAAGAAGCGAGAGTCAGCAATCAAGGCAATCGCACCCGAGGTTGGGCTACAAATGGGATATGACTGGATATATCCCATATTTTTAGCTGCTGCATGTATTTTTTCTGCCATCACAATACCGTCACCAGTACCACCTGAATGACCAGTGCTGCCATATCGTTCATCTAACTCTGGGTTATATTTTTTACGCATTTCCATGTTAGACGAGAAGCCACCCGTGGCAATCACAACACCGCGTTTTGCATAGTAGGTTACCGTTTTGCCATTATGAGTCGCTTCTACACCCACAATTCGGCCCGTTTGATCTTGAATTAACTTTTCAGCCTTAGTATTGGTATGAATTGGTAAGCCAACTTCTTCAGCTTTAATAGAAAACTTGCTGATCACCTCTGCTCCGGTATGACCTTTAGGGATTAGCGCTCGTTTCACGCTGTGTCCACCAAACTGAAATAATTGATCTGGGTAAAATTCTACTTTGACGTAATCCCTTAACCACTCAGCTGCATCAACCGCATTATCGACCATGGTCTTAACCATTTCAGGGTCACCTTTGAAATCGCCGCCTTTTAGCGTGTCGTTAATAAACAGCTCTTTGCTATCAGTAACACCCATATTTTTTTGTACCCAACTACCAGCAACATTCATCTCAGCACCCGAGATCAATGAGTTACCACCAATAATTGGCATTTTTTCAATAATAACGGCGGAGCGGCCTGCGGCCATAGCCTCTAAACCAGCACTGAAACCTGCACCACCCGAGCCAATAATCACCACATCATAGGTATATTCTGCTGGTGTTAATGCTTCATTTTTTTTAGCTGAAGCGACAGCAACTAACGTAACACCTGCGGCTTCAACACTTTTACCCACGGCTTCTTTAAGCGCTTTAGACGTTACGGTTGCGCCTGCAATACCGTCAACCTCGATAGAGTTATTATCAATAATCGCCTGTTTAACATCTTTAAATACGGCACCAGCAAGGACCTTATTTTCCTTTTGCTTTAGTACATCAATCGCCACAATGTGTCCGTCTTTGAATGTGGTTTCGACCTGCACTTCGCCATGCTTGCCTTGAGCGGTTCCCTGGCTTTTTACTATTTGATGGGTAACTTGACAGCCGACAATAATTGCTGTTGCCGTGGCAGCAATACCAATAATGGATTTTTTATAATGCATTACAATTCCCTTATTATTTTTGATGAAAATTAGAACAGCACCAAATTAAATGAGATTCTACTTATCAAAATTTCAACCTATTTGATAAACCGTTAAAACTGATAACCAACAGATATACCGTATTCAATACCATCATTATATTGTGAGCCCCAGCTATCATAATGGGTGATATATAACTTTGAAAATATTGAATCCGTGAGGCTTGTTTGTAATGTTGTAATTATCTGATGGCCATAGCTGTCATATGAAAATAATGCTTGATGCGCTGCATCCCTATCAATTTGTGCTTCATAATTCAAACTTAAACTATGTTTTAACCCTAGCAACTCAAATGGGTACTTTGCATTTAAAACCACGGCATAACCTGACAGATCATTAAACTTCTCTGATGTGGGAGAAAAGCTACCAATGGTATAATTTAAACCGACACCATAGTTTAGTGATAAATTTTGAATTTTTGCATTATGGGTAATACCTAAGTAAAGATTATCTTCAACTAGCGTTTCACTCGCAGAGATAAAGTTCTGAGTCCAGAAGTTGAACTGCGACTCTCCCAGCTTATTTTCAAGTATCAATAATGACTTAATGGTAGTTTTACCATCAAGGTTCTTCTGATTTTCCGCGATTTCAGCAGGGTTTTCGAGCTTAAGATTAGCAAAGTAAGTACCCCAATCAGCAATTCCTAAATGATTCAACTTTACAAAAGGTTGATTAAAAACACCTGGGTTATCATTTTTTGCGTCACTGGTATAAAACTTATAACCTAAATCCACGCTCGTTTTATTCACATCAGAATATACTGAACCACTAAAAATAATTGCACTGACTAAAATGGATGCCACACTTTTTTTACACATAGAGTCCCTCTCAACCATGTATTCTAGGAAGTATTTTAAAATACTTATCGACCAGTAAACTTTATATAATAAAGTTACTACGAATAGCATGATGACTATGTGATCTAAGCCCAACGGCGCTTTTGCATTTTAAAAGTGTGTGGTTTAATGCAGTAAATCTATAGTTCCCATTCTTTAGTTATTAGATATTACCAGCCTAGCAGTAAATAAATTATTTGCAGATGAGCTAGTAAAAATCCAACCCAGTTGATTCGCGAGACGTTTCACCAGTAAAAGCCCTAAACCAAATCCATGGCGGCCCTTACTATTGTAGGAATTGGTTATTGCTATACAACAAGCATCTTGAGTAATACTAATATCCATCCCACCATGCTCAATACTATTCCTTAATAAATTGCTTAATATGATTTTTAGCGGATGAAGCTGGACGGGCAAGCAAGTATCGTCACACAATAATTGAATTTTTTGCTCATAACCATGTACCCGTTGCTGCTCCTCGATAATACTGGCAAGTAAAGGCGATAATGCTACGTTTTCCTTTTCTAGGTTTGAACACTCTTTATTAGTTAACCATAGTAGGGTTTCAATGAGTGACTTCATTTGATTGGTCGCTTGGGAAGCATACAGAGTTGCCCCCGTAAGCTCACCTTGTTGTAATGCGAGGATTTCGAATGAAGATTGGCATATGGCGACTGGCGTACGTAACTCATGACTAGCAAAACGTAAAAAATTGAGTTCTCGCTGCTGAGCCTCCTGAAGTTGTAAAATCGAGTTATCTAAAGCATCAACAATAGCTTTTAATTCAGCATATTCTTGTTCTGGTAAACTCAGTTTTCCTCCTCCTTCCCAATCATGTTGTTTAATCGCATGACTAATTTGATGAACAGGCGTAATCACTTTACTTTGCATATAAAACGCTAAACTTGCACTGGCACAAAAGGTTATCAAGACAAGCAGCAAGATCGCCGTCATATTTTTAGGGGCAAATTGCAAATCATGGGTAACACTAAACTGCAGCCAAACATATAGCGGCTGGCCAGTTTGAGTGTAGTACACACTTAACGCGTTAACAATGGGACCTTCTGCATGCTCATAGTGAATTGTGCTCGCATCAGTTAAGACTTCATTGTTACTTAACTCACGAATTTGCAGCGGAATATCTCGCCAATGAGGATAGACTGTTAAGTTATCGGTTTTTAGAAGTGGTTGATGAAGTAATGATTGCTGAGTTGGCTCCGCCAGCTTCAGTAATGCTTCGGCCGCTTGCCCTGCATTGTGCATTGTGACTTCATGCATAGAAATCATACCTGCACACATCATGCAAAGCGGGATAAAACTATTTACACCTAAGGTTATTAATAGAAAAATAACTCCCCACACTTGATAACTACGCTTGAGGCTAAGTTTAGGCGCTTGCATTGATATCATCTCTAAGGCTTAAACCGACGCCACGAATCGTATGTAATATTTGCCGTTCAAAGGGGCGATCGATCACTCGGCGCAAAAGATGAATATGGCTGCGCAAGCTATCACTATCAGGTGTACTGTCGGGCCAAAGCATTCGCTCAATCTCTTCTCTACTCACCGTTTCTGGACTACGCCTAGCTAATAAAGCCAAGATCTGCCATCCGGTTTTAGACAAAGCCAGCAGTTGCCCTTGCCGATACACCATGTGGTTTGCAAAATCGATTTCTAGGTCGCCAATAGTCAACCTTTGGGGTGCGGGACGACGCTGAGCAACCACCTTCAATCGCGCGACCAGTTCCTCCATTGCAAAGGGTTTTACTAAATAATCGTCCGCGCCCACAGCAAACCCACTCAAGCGATCATTCAGACTACTTCGTGCAGTTAACATGATTACTGGTGAGGTAATGCACTGTGCTTTCCAGCGTTCACACGCTTCAATCCCATCACCATCCGGCAAATTTAGATCGAGAATAATAGCGTCGAACTGCTGCTGACTAATGAGCATATCCGCTTGTGCCAAGTTGAAAGCGTAATCACACTCTATACCACTCAATTCAAGATATTGAATGATGTTGTTAGAAAGAAGTCGATTATCTTCAACCAGTAATATCAACATTTTTAAATCAACTCATATTGATGGGCTAAATGGATTAAATTTGCTCTATTTGTAGCCCCAAACTTCTTACGCATAGATTCCATATGATATTCAACTCCTCTGACACTTATCGGGAGCTGAGTTGAAATTTCGTCGTTTTGAAGACCGTTTGCGACCATAAGTAGGATATCTCTCGCATTATCTTTAAGCAGAGAGCTTTGTAGAAATGGATTGAACAATTGTTTATTACATTCAAAAAGCTTGTTTTGAGCTTCCTTTAAAGTGTCTGCCAATCCCTCTAATACCACCTCCGAAGCACTAAGATGGCTAAGTAGTATAAACCGGCCTGCCCAATGACGATTAGAGTGGCATGAGATGGGCCAGCTCAAAACACTTTGAATATTATGCTTACTAAACAGTAAGCTGGTCTTATCATTTTTTTCACTCGTGAATCTATACATATAAGATTTTGAAGTATCCAATGAAAAACCAAAATTGAAATCATGGGAGGCTATCTGATTTAAATAAAAATGCTGTAATTCAGCTATGACATGGGAAGAAGCTATGCTGGCGATAGGTTTTCTTAGTGCCGTAGGAGAGAACAGATTGGTATCTTTTGGAAAGTGATAATTTTCATACGCACAATGTGGAACTCCTTGAAACCAGAAACCACAAAAACCATGTAGCTTTAAAGAGTAGTTTATCGCCTGAATAACGTCCTTCAGCGTTGATGCCGTATCTGCATTTGATCGCGCCAGTTTAGCGTCCATAAATACCCTCCAAACGAAATAATATAGGAAGGTATCTCAATACAAAAAATAAACAAAACCCATTGATACAGATACTTACATCTTGTCGCAAAATTAAAACTTATTCATGTTTACGCAGTATTTTTGACATAATTTTGACATACACAAAGATATAATGGAGCAATGCTTTTAACCTTTTTAAATATCATCCAACAAGCCTGGCGCCTCAGCCCTTGCCAAACACCATACTTGAACATGCACATAACGCGCTTCGAATAAGCGAGCAATTTCAGAGACTGTAGTGCCAGTGGTGACCACATCATCCACCAATGCAATACGCTGGAACGCAAAATCATCCGCTAACATAAAGGCATCATGTAAGTTGCGTCGTCGCTGCGCCCCCGAAAGCCCCGCCTGCGGTCGAGTGTCTTGTTGACGCGTTAACCCTTCGCTCACTAATGGCAGTTGCAAGAGCTGCGATAAGTCATGGGCAATTAACCACGCCTGATTAAATCCCCGTTGTTGCAAACGTTTTGGATGCAATGGAACTGGCACTATCGCTTGAGGCAGCGAGATTAATCCTTGCTGTTCTAATACCTTAAGTCGTGCCACTAAGGCGCGACACAGCACGGGCAAAGCGGCAAGTTGACCTTGATATTTAATCGCACCAACCCAAGCACCCAAACCTTGATGATAACTACAAGGCGCAATGACTTTACGTGGCTGACGCTTTTGGCATTCACCGCAATAATCGACTTCTATTTGCATCGACTTACCGCAACCTAAGCAAATAGGCCCATGATATAAGCCAGATTGAAGACAAACGGCGCAAATGCCAGTCTCGGGAAGTGATATGGATTGGTGGCACAGCAGGCAACGGTTAGGTAAACTGCCCGCCAACCACCTTGTACCGAGTTGATAGCCTAAACGCATTACCCGCAAAGCAGATTGCGACCAAATCCTTTTGACAAAGTACGGCATACATTCACCTAATCCATTTTTGAGGCACTCAAGTGAGCCAAGTGACATCCACAAACCAAGCAAATTTGCATATTGAAATCAGCGGCCAAGGGCCAGATCTGGTGATGCTTCACGGTTGGGGAGTGAATAGCGCTGTGTTTACGCCATTACATGAGTCACTGTCTCAGTATAGGGTACACTATGTAGACTTGCCGGGCTTTGGCCATAGCCAAATGGTTGAAGGTGGCCTATCAACCTGGGTAGATACCTTGGTCGCTGCATTGCCTGAACACGCTATTTGGGCCGGCTGGTCACTCGGTGGGCTCGTTGCGACTCAGGCAGCGTTAAGTTATCCACAAAAAATCAAAGGCTTGATTACTATTGCCTCATCCCCTTGCTTTATGGCAAGGGAGGACGAAGCATGGCCGGGCATTCCGCCACAAGTCCTCAATCAATTTAGAGAACAACTCGGCCAAAATTTACCTAAAACTATAGAGAGATTTCTGGCGATTCAAGCCATGGGTAGCGAAACCGCCAAAGAAGACATCAAACAACTGCGCGATCTTGTCCTCGCACGCCCTTTACCCAATGCCAGAGCCTTAACTCAAGGCCTAAATATGCTGACCGACGTCGACTTAAGGCAGCAACTGATAGAGTTGCAACAACCTTGGCTAAGGATCTGGGGCCGACTCGACGGGCTAGTACCCAAACGCGTACCACCTAAAATGCCCATCACAGCTCAAAGTGAGGATGTGATGCTCGCCAAAGCCTCTCACGCGCCCTTTATTTCCCATCAGCAGGAGTTTTTGCAGGTATTTATGCCTTGGTTAACGTTACAGACACGTTAACGCTTTATCTTTGAGCGATTAATGACTAGTATTTAACCATTAATGTGCCAAGGAATTTCCCATGTTAGTTGTCAGTAACTACCCCCAAGTCCCGCTAGCGACCAGTAATGTCGCGACGGACTCGGCTCGGGTCGACAACCAACTGAAACCTGTGGTCATCCCACCACAAGCTGCAACTAAAGGTCACGAAGAACGCGCCTTTAATCCACAGAATGAACGCACTGCGGATCAAGCTCAACAACAGGCGAAAACGCTCGAGCATAATCAGCAACAAGTTCAAGAAAAACAGCAGCAACAGCAATCCTCACAGCAACAGAACCAACAACAGCAAGAGAAAAAAGCGCCCCTTGTAGTGGCCGAGCGTGTTTTACCTAAAACGCTAAAAATTGCTGCAAGAGGCCAAGCGGCGCTGCAACGTAAGGATATACGCTTAAAGGTCAGTCAAGGTGCGGCAAATTATGCCAGCAGTAACGCCAAAGCGAATACCAGCAGTACGGCAAGGCAATCGCTTCAAGGCGAATCGAGTCAATTTTATCAACAACTTGGGCAACGCATTAGTCAGTTCTATCAACAACAGACTCAGCCAGAGCAAGAATCTATTATGTCGACGTGGATTTAACCTATTCCAATCGTATGAATCCGTTTGCGCACAAAATTAACCTGAATGATAAACAAAAATGCCGCTAAAAATAGCGGCATTTTCCATTCTGTTTAACGCTTATTTAGGCAAACGATACAGCTCTTGCTGGTAGGCCAAACTGCCCCACAATGCCCAACTTAAGGCTTTCTTCTCTAGCGCTGCAGCGGCTGGCGCATAAGGCGTTAACTGCTCAGTTTTTTCATTGTATTCGAAACCTTGAGCCGCTTTTTCTGGCTGCAGGATCACTACATCTTTACCTTCCATCAGGGCAAAGTTTTTATCGTATTGCATTAACGCGCGTCCAGGCCAATCATCGCTGACTTGGGTCAAATCTCGGCCCAGCATAGGATAAGAGTCTGAAATACCAATCAATGATAACAGTGTTGGCGGTAAATCAATCTGGCTCACAATACGATGATCGCGTTTTGGTGCAACATTATCCCCAAGAATTAATCCCGGAATACGAAAACGTGACACTGGCACCAGATCCGCGCCACCCACTCGACTGTCATGGTCGGCAACCACGATAAAAATCGTGTCTTTCCAATAGTCTGCGTTTTTCGCCAATTTGAAAAACTCACCAACCGCATAGTCGGCATATTTCGCCGCATTATTGCGAGTTTGCTTAGGTTGTTCATAAAGTTCGATACGATCATCTGGGAATTCAAATGGATCATGGTTACTCGAACTAAACACCAAACTAAAGAAAGGCTTACCTTCACTATGCAGACGCTCAAACTCACTGTTGGCCTTGCGCATTAAATCTTCGTCTGACGCGCCCCACGAACCCACGAAGGCCGGAGATTTGTAATCTTTCTGATCTATAATGTCACTAAAGCCGTTGCCCAAGAAGAAGCTACGCATATTGTCGAAATGGCTCTCACCACCATAAATAAACTGCGTGGTATATCCATGATTTTTAAGTAATTCAGCAATACTGAAAAAGCCAACTTGGCTCTTACCTAGCTTCACCACAGCGCGAGCTGGCGTTGGCGTAAAACCTGTTGTCACGGCTTCGATTCCGCGTACAGATCGTGTACCAGTAGCGTACAAGTTATCGAAATACCAACCTTCTTTAGACAAGGCATCGATATTCGGTGTCAGGGGTAACCCACCTAAACTGCCGACAAAACGGGCGCCTAAGCTCTCTTGCAGTAGGATCACTAAGTTCTTTGGCTTACCAGTATAACTGGCTTGGTTAAAGCTCAGTGATGGGATATCCGTTGAAGTAAAGGCACTTTCAGGGCGACCACTTTCCTGCCTAATCGTTGCAATAACCTCCGCGTTATCTAGCTTGCCATACACTTTAGAAGCATCTTCTTCACTATCCATCTGCTTGATGGCAAACACCAAGGAATAAGCAGAGTTAATCACTAAAGAGTTCACCAATGGATCGTCAGCAAAGGCCACCAGAGCGGGGTTAAGCGGACGATGACCCAAGGTTGAACGGGCACCTAATATCGTAATTGCGATAACGATTAACGCTAATACTGGACGCCAATACCAGCGTGGAAAGCGCAGGTTTTTCGTCAGTTTACCGCTGAGAACCCAACCGCCCCAGAGTGTACCTATGGTTAATAATATTGAGAAAATAAGCTCAAGCTTACGACCCGCCCACAGCATAGAAAGCACTTCTTTCGGGTAGATCAGATATTCCACATACAAACGATTCGGACGAAAACCGTATTCTTCAATAAAAGCGGGGGTCGATGCTTCTAAAAACAGCATTATCCACAGACCGACGGTTAACCACACCCGTAAAATCGGCTGCCACAGACGGCCAATAAAATGATCACCTGAAAATAATGCGGTTCCTAAGGCAGCAATACCCCATAACCAGCACAGGGTAGCGATATCGACGCGTAAACCTTGAATTAAGAGATGCGACCAACCATCCACAGCGGCCACGCGATCGGCTTGCCACAGCCCTAAAGCGATACGGCTCGCGGTGGCAATGAAAAGCACTAATAACGAAAAGATAAAGATGGCGCGAAAAGGCCCATGGGCATTGTTTCGCCCGCGAGGTGATAAACCAGATTGCATGTGTTACCCCAAAACGTGTAAAAAGAGCCACTCTGCTTTGGAGTGTCAATTTGAAAAATCGGTGAATAAGCTGTGCTATGACAACCGATTTTGCTTAACGTTGCATTAAATGCCGACTTTATATTCCCTAAGACGACATTTATGCAACAATTTTGTGAGTAACAGGTTAAAAAGTCGACTCGGACATGACGTATGTCCGAGTATTAACATTACAGCGTCTACTTTTTCAGCTTAGCGAAGGCATCAGCAAAGGCATTGCCCATGGCCGCGTTTGCTGGCGCTTTAGGTGCTTGCTTTTGCGCAGGACGCGCAGCCGGTTTCGCTGACTGCGGTGTTTTACCATGATTAGTTCTGGCAGGATTGTGCGGTCTTTGCTGCGGCTTGCTTTGGTCGATAGCTTCATCCAAACGCATGCTCAAACCGATGCGGCGGCGCTCAACGTCAACTTCCATTACTTTGACTTTCACCACATCTCCCGCTTTCACCACAGTGTGCGGGTCGCTGATGAACTTGTCGGTTAGAGAAGAGATATGCACGAGCCCATCTTGATGTACGCCAATATCGACGAAGGCACCAAAATTAGTCACGTTGGTCACTACGCCTTCGAGTACCATTTCAGGTTTCAGATGTTTAAGTTCTTCAACACCATCTTTAAACTTGGCGGTTTTGAACTCACCGCGGGGATCGCGTCCAGGCTTATCCAGTTCGGCTAAAATATCTGTGACCGTCGGCAAACCAAATTCCGCCGTAATAAACTCTTCTGCCTTGATGCTGCGCAGCAAATCAGAGTTACCCATCAGGCTCGCCAACTCTACTTGCTTAGTCTTAGCGATAGTTTCCACTAGCGAATAAGCCTCAGGATGCACAGACGAGGCATCGAGTGGATTGTCCCCTTCTCGAATACGCAAAAAGCCCGCTGCTTGCTCGTAGGCTTTAGGCCCTAAACGCGGTACTTTCAGCAGCTCTTTACGATTCTTAAACTGACCATTGGCATCGCGATAATCGACCACGTTTTTCGCTAACGTCTTATTTAAACCTGCCACTTGTGACAATAACGGCACTGAGGCCATGTTGAGATCTACACCCACGCCGTTTACACAGTCTTCCACCACGGCTTCCAACGAACCCGATAATTGGCTTTGACTCACGTCGTGTTGGTATTGACCGACACCGATAGACTTAGGCTCAATCTTCACTAATTCGGCTAATGGATCTTGCAAGCGACGGGCGATAGACACTGCACCACGAATCGACACATCAAGATCAGGAAACTCCAACGCCGCCAATTCCGATGCAGAATACACAGACGCACCCGCCTCACTGACCATCACTTTGGTCAAATGTGGATGGGTATCTTTCACTTCGGCAATCAGCTCAGCAGCCAGTTTGTCAGTTTCCCTTGATGCAGTGCCGTTACCAATCGCAATCAGCTCAACCTTATGCATTTTGACTAAGTTAGCCAAAGTACGGATCGACTTTTCCCACAGATTTTGCGGTGCGTGTGGGAAAATAGTCGCATGGCACAACAACTTACCTGTGTTATCGACCACAGCGACTTTAACACCGGTACGTAAACCAGGATCGAGTCCCATGGTGGCTTTCGCGCCCGCAGGAGCGGCCATCAATAAATCACCTAGATTACGGGCGAAAACTTTAATCGCTTCGGCTTCAGCGCGTTCGCGCATTTGCGAAATAAACTCAGTTTCCATCTGCAGGGCAATCTTAATACGCCATGTCGCCGTCACCACAGTTTTCAACCATTGATCAACGCTGCTATCACCTAATTTCAGCCCTAAATGATCACAGATAATCACTTCGCAGTAACTACCTTGGCCCGCTTCAGCGGCTGGATCGGCATTCATAGATAAGGTTAAGAAACCTTCATTACGCCCACGCAGCATAGCCAGTGCACGGTGTGATGGGATCTTAGCTAACTGTTCTGTATGCTCAAAATAATCGCGGAACTTCGCGCCGTCTTTCTCTTTGCCAGCAATTAAACGGCTTTCTAACACACTGTTTTGGCTTAAATGCTCACGCACTTTACGCAGTAATTCAGCGTCTTCGGCGTAACGCTCCATCAGGATATAACGCGCGCCCTCGAGCACAGCTTTAACATCGGCAAAACCCGCTTCGCTATTGATATAGCCTGCCGCTGTAGTCTCGACATCTACGCTACGATCAGCCAGTAATGCATCGGCTAATGGCTCAAGCCCAGCCTCGATAGCGATTTGGCCCTTAGTACGACGCTTAGGTTTGAAGGGCAGGTATAAATCTTCGAGGCGTGTCTTACTGTCTGCCTCGTCAATCGCCCATTGTAATTCTGGCGTTAACTTACCCTGAGCTTGGATGCTAGACAGGATCACTTGGCGTCTGTCGTTCAGCTCACGCAGGTAACCTAAACGTGTGTACAAGGTACGCAGTTGTGTATCGTCTAAACCGCCTGTGGCTTCTTTACGGTAACGGGCAACGAAGGGAACTGTCGCGCCATCGTCGAGCAGAGTGATGGTTGCGGCAACTTGTTGCTCACGAACATTCAGTTCTTGAGCGATAATCAGAGCGATGTTATGTGCATTAGTTTGCATAAATAAAGTGTCGTGCCTAACTGTAAAGTAAATCGTTATTGCGCCAAAGATACCACAGGCGCCCCGTATGTTTCATGCTAAAGCCTAGGTCAAATCAGAGAGTTTGATCTTTCCCGCAATCCAGTGACTACCGCCGCTATTTTAAGAGCGGCAAGTCTGTGGTTAATTCGCCTCGCTGGCGAGAGTAGTTTCAAAAGGGGTATAACGGATCTGATTGATATACCACTCTTTTGGACCCGATGGCGTTTGCACTAGCACCTCATCATCCACTTGCTTGCCGATTAAGGCACGCGCCATGGGCGAGTCGATGGTGATATAGCCTAATTTTGTATCGAGCTCATCTTTACCGACGATCCGATAACGCACTCGATCACCTGCTTCATTTTCAAGCTCAAACCAAGCGCCAAAGAATATTTTGCCTTCCTGCTGCGGCGAGTAATCGACGATTTTTAATTCTTCTAACCGCTTAACTAAGTATCTGACTCGGCCATCAATTTGTCTTAACAAACGCTTGTTGTAGGTGTATTAGTACTCCTAACAACATCATACTAAATACATCGTTATCGTCTCAATGAGATCATTTTTCTTCCTAATCCTTATCACTTTGACAAAATTAGAATCCCCAACTATATACTTTATACTATTAATTTGTTGGTATAAAAATGCCTTCAGTTCTAAAGCTCAATGTTGCATTTACCACTTCTTATGCAACTACAGCAATAAGACTTCCTGCCCTTTTCACTGAAAATGGCTTGCTCATTTCTCATTTGCGATTTCTCTTCTCAAAACGAAATAAATCCCAATCTTGGATTGAACGGAATACGTTTGCAATTCAGCTACTTTTAAAGTTCATAGATGCACATCAACATTCAGACATGTCTGCAACTGAGTTGCTCCAATCTTTCGTTGATGCCCTAAACTTTGGAACTTTAGACAGCCAACAGATTGATGAATTGAACCTCTACTGGTTCCCTCGAAGGATTGCAGATGTGAATACTCTGCTAAGTCATATCAACTTGTATTGCGATTACATTGATGGAATTTATGGGCACGAATTACCCAATTTAAATCCCCTAAGACGAGCAACTAAGGCAGAAGAAAGAATCCGATGGTGTGCCTACTACAAACGTCAATCGAACTGCTTTTTAAACCACCTAAATCACCCATCTCCAAACAAATTTGCAATGAGTCGTAGGGTACAAGCCCCAACCGCACATGTACTTTCGGTTGAATCAGTATCCCGATTCCCAGATGAACATTTTGAACGTTTTTTACAATATGGGTTTACCAATCAAGCTGGAAAATTCGATTTAGGCAGCATACTCATCGTGATGCTTATGCACTATGGTGGCCTAAGACTATCCGAATGTTTCCATATCTATACTCATGATGTTGCGATTGATAATAAAACTGGCGCTACGATCATTTCAGTGTTTCATCCAAGCGACGGGGCCAGTCCATTGCCTAATTTTACAAATCGGCGCGATTTTTTAAATCTACAGTTTCATCTTAAGCCCCGAAATGAATATCAACGCTCACACAGACTTTTTTCGGGTTGGAAAGGATCACTGCTTACTGCCCGTAACCTTTCTTTCAATGTCATGATTTTTCCTCACATTAAAGCCGTCGAATTTACTGATCTGCTAAGAGATTACTTATCTAGCAGAGTAGATGGAGATCACCCTTATCTCTTTACCAACAGTAAAGGGCAACCCGAATCCAAGAAGAATTTTATAAAAAAGTATCAAAAAGCAATTGAACGTATAGGACTTGATTCGGATAAGCATCAAGGAACTAGCCCACACGCTCACAGGCATTCATATGGTTATAGGCTCGCGACTTCTGGTTTTAATCAGTTAGAAATTCAAAAAGCAATGCACCATAAAAACCCAGAAAGTTGCTTGGTGTATATAAAACCTCAAGACTATGAAATTAGAGAAAAAATCAGGGAGATGAGCCTATGAAAAAATGTTTTTATGCTTCGCTAGCAGAAGCCCAACAGGCTACCAAGCCCTTGGCATCGCCTCACAGGCAGAATACCAGCAGCGACACCTTGAAAACCCGCGACTGCCCAGTCGCCCCGAATGTGACCTATTCCGCCAACTGGCAATCCTGGCCCACATTTTTAGGTAAAGAAGAAAAAACATTCCATCCCTCCTTCACAGAAGCTCAGCTGGTCGCTCAAACGCTAGGCATCACTTCAGTGCCTGAATACCAAAAGCGTTACCACGAAGACCCGCGTCTGCCAAGAAGCCCTGGGAGAAATGTCGAATAAACCTGGGAACCATAAAACACAGAAAGTTGTTTGTTGTAATTTCAACCTCAACACTATGAAATTATAGAAAAGCTAGGGAGTTAGGCCAATGAAAAAATATTTTTATGCTTCGTTAACAGAAGCCCAACTGGCTGTCCAAGTCCTCAGCATCACCTCTAAGCCAGATTACCTACAGCGCTACCGTGAAGACCCACGATTACCCAGCAACCCTAATGCAACCTATTCCGCCGACTGGCAATCCTGGCCCACATTTTTAGGTACAGAAAATAAATTCTATGCCTCCCTCGCCGAAGCCCAACTGGCTGCCCAAGTCCTCTGCATCACCTCTCAGCCAGATTACAAACAGCGTTACCGTGAAGACCCACGATTACCCAGCAACCCTAATGCAACCTATTCCGGCGACTGGCAATCCTGGCCCACATTTTTAGGTACAGAAAAAACATTCTATACCTCCCTCGCCGAAGCCCAACTGGCTGTCCAAGTCCTCAGCATCACCTCTCAGCCAGATTACCTACAGCGCTACCGTGAAGACCCACGATTACCCAGCAACCCTAATGCAACCTATTCCGCCGACTGGCAATCCTGGCCCACATTTTTAGGTACAGAAAATAAATTCTATGCCTCCCTCGCCGAAGCCCAACTGGCTGCCCAAGTCCTCAGCATCACCTCTAAGCCAGATTACAAACAGCGCTACCGTAGAGACCCGCGCTTGCCCAGTCGCCCTGAGACAGTCTATTCCGCCGACTGGCAATCCTGGCCCACATTTTTAGGTACAGAAAATAAATTCTATACCTCCATCGCCGAAGCCCAACTGGCAGCCCAAGCCCTCAGCATCACTTCTCAGCCAGATTACAAACAGCGCTACCGTGAAGACCCGCGCTTGCCCAGTCGCCCTGAGACAGTCTATTCCGTCGACTGGCAATCCTGGCCCACATTTTTAGGTACAGAAAATAAATTCTATACCTCCCTCGCCGAAGCCCAACTGGCTGTCCAAGTCCTCAGCATCACCTCTAAGCCAGATTACCTACAGCGCTACCGTGAAGACCCGCGCTTGCCCAGTCGCCCTGAGACAGTCTATTCCGTCGACTGGCAATCCTGGCCCACATTTTTAGGTACAGAAAATAAATTCTATACCTCCCTCGCCGAAGCCCAACTGGCTGCCCAAGTCCTCAGCATCACCTCAAAGCCAGATTACAAACAGCGCTACCGTAAAGACCCGCGCTTGCCCAGTCGCCCTGAGACAGTCTATTCCGCCGACTGGCAATCCTGGCCCACATTTTTAGGTAAAGAAGAAAAAACATTCTATACCTCCCTCGCCGAAGCCCAACTGGCTGCCCAAGCCCTCAGCATCACCTCTCAGCCAGATTACAAACAGCGCTACCGTAGAGACCCGCGCTTGCCCAGCGCCCCGAATGCAACCTATTCCGCCGATTGGCAATCCTGGCCCACATTTTTAGGTACAGAAAATAAATTCTATGCCTCCCTCGCCGAAGCCCAACTGGCTGCCCAAGCCCTCAGCATCACCTCTCAGCCAGATTACCTACAGCGCTACCGTGAAGACCCGCGCTTGCCCAGTCGCCCTGTGACAGTCTACTCCGCCGACTGGCAATCCTGGCCCACATTTTTAGGTAAAGAAGAAAAAACATTCTATACCACTCTCGCCGAAGCCCAACTGGCTGTCCAAGCCCTCAGCATCACCTCTCAGCCAGATTACAAACAGCGCTACCGTGAAGACCCGCGCTTGCCCAGCGCCCCGAATGCAACCTATTCCGCCGACTGGCAATCCTGGCCCACATTTTTAGGTACAGAAAATAAATTCTATGCCTCCCTCGCCGAAGCCCAACTGGCTGCCCAAGCCCTCAGCATCACTTCTCAGCCAGATTACCTACAGCGCTACCGTGAAGACCCGCGCTTGCCCAGTCGCCCTGAGACAGTCTATTCCGTCGACTGGCAATCTTGGTTTGAGTTTTTACTACCAAAGCAAATACAAACACTTAAAAAATTAAAAGACGCATGCAAAATTTTAGGAATCAAGAATTCACTACAGTATCGCCACCTACAGAAAAACTATGCGCAACTCCCTTCGAAACCAGATAAGAAATTCAACAATTGGATTGATTGGTATGATTTACTAGATATTCCCAAACCATATGAACTTCATGAGCTAAAAAAAATAGCCCGTTCCCATCAATGCACACGGAGTTTTTCAAGGTAGTTGTCCGATTTTCCCGTTTTATGCTGCTGCCTGAGCCTGCACGATTTCCCGCTCCGGATTCAAACTTACTGGCCCTATAGGGCTCCAGTTTCTGGTTGCTCTGCCAGCCCACCGTTGTGGGTAGTCTGACTTAGCTTGTTCATATACCGCTTTACGCTTCTCCAGCAGAGCGACATCTTGTTGCTGATGCCGCTGCGCCGGTGTCACGAACCTTATGCCGCTATGGCGATG
>NZ_JAKKRO010000004.1:0-164116 GCF_025654235.1 Shewanella sp. SM32
CGCGCCATCAAACCGTTCGTGATTGGTCGCAAGGCGTGGTTGTTCGCCAATACCAAGACGGGAGCACAAGCCAGTGCGGCACTGTACAGCCTGGTCGAGACCTCAAAAATCAACGGACTGGAGCCGTATGATTACCTATGCCGCTTATTAACCGAGCTACCCAAAGCCAACACCCAAGAGAAACTACAGCAACTCCTGCCTTACTGATCACCAGCCACACCGCAAGGTGTGGTTGGCGTTACGCTTACGGTCGACAGTGGGCATAGCTACTCTTATCCCCTCTCTACAAGTGCTTTTGGGCTCTGGTATCATAGCTGCTATCATTGCATTTGAAGAATCCTACCGCCAAAAGTCTGAAGCCTTTATCGCCTCGTTAAAATAGCGTTCAGTAATTATCTAAAATACACCTAACGATCTAACTTTTTAAAATCAAATGAATCACTAAAACCTTAACTAATATTATGGTTTTAGTGATTCATCCTTTCATATATTAAACTGCTAGTAAAAAGCAGATAATCACTATTCAGAATATATTTCATCGATAAAGCCATCTAAAACACCTATCTGCAAAAGAGGAAAACCTTCACCCCAAGAAATATCATATCCAATGGAAATGGCATTTGAACCTAGCTTACCAACACCAAGGCTGTATTCATTATTTGCATTAACTTCGATCAGGCATGGCAACAAAAATGTCCAAACATTGGATGAGGAGAGCTCAATATCTGTAGGAACAATGTCAGAAGAGGTAAGGAAATGAATAATCCTAGCAGTTGCATCTTTTCTAATCTGCTCTGCATTATTGATGAGTTTATCGAATGCCTCACATTGGGATACTGTTGGTCCCTCTTTTGTCCCCCAAATACGTATGAGAAAGCCATCCCCTAAATAAGGTATATCTAATTTCCTTTCCCAGATTTTTGATTGACCTTTTCCTGAAATATCACCAAAAGGAAAAATGGTTATTGACTTTACAAACATGCGAACTCCAAATAACTAAGGTTGCCAACCATGGCCAGATCTATCAAGTTTGTTAAAAATTATGTACACGTATAACTCTGACTGTTCTCAATTACAAAGCAGTCATTATCTCCTTTAATTTTCGTGAATATTTTTTGCTGCCTGGGACTCTTATTTTTTTAAGGTAACGTTCTAGTTCATCTTGTTTTTCAATTAAGAGGCAGAACTCAATAATGTATATCACCAAGAAATTTTTATAAAAAGGCAGTGTTGCGATAACATCATCATTGCTCTCTTGCTCATCTGGTGCATCAATAAAAGTATCAATCTTTTTATCAAAGAAACGAGTAAATAGTGGCATGTTCGATGACACTATCTTCTCCATCTCTAAAATATAAAATTCGGCGGCGTTTATTTTTTGTGCATCATAGGCTAATAACACTTTAGGTAGATCACATTCATTCACATTTACTTTGCTATTCTTTTTTGCATAGACGAGTAATGAACTATAAAGTTCAGTATCAATCAATTTGCCAACCTCTTCTTCAATGACCATGTATCTATATCCTTTGTTACTCAGGATCAAACTTCTTTTTGCCTTCGAGTAAGGCCTGACGTTCGGCTAAGGGAGTCTGATCGGCCAGCTTTAACACTGCCTTTTGCAGCATGAGGTTATTGGGATAAGTAATGGTATCGCCATTGTCGCGGTGAATAAGCACATGGAATAACGCGATTTCGATGATCACGCCGCTAATATCTTCATCCTTATCAACCACTCGAATGCGCTCGCCGATACGGTAAGGAAACACGAAAAAGATCAGCACGCCAGCGGTTAAATTACTCAATATCGACCATTGAGCAACCAATGCTACGCCCATTACTGCAAAGGCGGATGACACAAATAGCGACACATCCTGATAGCCCAGTCCGAGCGAGACCGCCATCAATGACAGAGTAATAAAAAACATCACATAGGAAATAAAACGGGTCACTAAACTGGTCCGTGCAACACTCACTTGCTTCATTTGCGCGAGTTTTCTAACCCAATGGGTTAAGGCGCGCTGTAAAAAGATAAACACTACAAGATAAATACAGGCAAGCAGGATTTGATTTGTCATAATAGCGGCTCAATTAACTAAAACTGTCTGAATTCTAACTTTTTTGCACGAGCAGTTATAGCCCGTGCAAACAAGCCAAACAGCTAAACCGAGTAATTAATCCAATATGGCCGATTCGACCCTCTTACATGAAACCCAAGACGCACTAGGCCCGATTCGTGTAATCGATTACGACGACTCACGGATCCTGTCCTTTGGGGATAACGATGAGCAGAGTAAGATCCTCAAGGCGGCGCCCCATATTCCCCAGCACACTTATGTGCAAGCCATGTTGTTGGTTTTACTATTTTGTAAGCCCAAGAGCGCTATTGTTTTAGGTTTAGGCGGCGGCTCGATTATTCACTCACTGCGCAATTTCGACGCGGCAATAAAGTTAACAGCGGTGGAATTACGCCCCGCGGTGATTGAGTTAGCTAAGCGCTATTTTCAGCTGCCGATAGGTAAAAAGCTCAATCTTATCAATGATGATGCTATTGCTTTTTTAGCTGCTGGCGATCATAAAAAAGTGGATGTAATTTTTGCCGATATTTACACAGCCAAAGGCGTTGAAACAGGGCAGCTTTCGCCAATATTCCTTGAGCAATGCACTAACCTCATCAAACCCAATGGGTATTTAGTGCTGAACTGCTGGAAAGAACATAGCCAAAATCGCGAGTTGTTAGCCGACTTACAACAACACTTTGCCCATGTGAACGCTTGTCTCACAGGCGGCGGTAATTGGGTGATTTTTGCGAGCCAATCGCCACAGCTTTTAGGCACCTCGGCCCTTAAAAGTAGTGCTCAATCTTTATCGCAACAATTGGGTTTTGCCCTTGATCGATCATTGACACGCTTTGGGCCTTGGATTTAATACTAATATCAGCAAAATAGCGTAAATTAGTTAACCCTAAGGCTGAGCTTTGATATTCTTCTCACACTTCCATGATATGAGCTGTCACCATGAAAAATAAGCACAAATTTATGTTAAGCGTTATGGCTCTGGCATGCCTTAACTCTCTCAATGCTAACGCCGAAAGTTTTAGTTTTGACACTCGTAGCTCACTGAATTCAGATACATTAGTGCTATTCCAAAGCGCTGATTCTACTACCTATGGGATCGACTTTTTACCTCAGTCGACCCAAGACCAATTAAACCTAGCAACGGCGGATAATATTTTTTCCGGCAAACGGGGGGAAATCCTCGAGATTTTGGTACCCAGCGAAATTGATGCTAAACGGGTCTTACTGGTCGGCATTGGCGATGCAAAAAACTTAACGCCCGGTGACATTAATACCATTGGTGGCAATGTTGCGGCCAAACTCGATACGGTTCCCCAAGCTACAGTGCGTGTACTCACCCAAGGCTTAACTGCTGCGCCGCTATTTGCCTCTGAGCTTGCACACGGAATTGAACTACGCAGTTATCGCTACACTCAGTTCAAAGCGAGCCCCCGTGCCGAGAAGAATTACCAAATCGCTGTCGATGATTTAAGTCGCAACCAAAAACACCATAAAAATCTGCAAGCGGTTGAAGCGGGTGTGTTTTTAGCGCGCGATCTGACAAACGCACCTGCAGACATTATGTATCCCGACAGCTTTGCTAACGAAGCCAGAAAACTCAAATCCCTCGGTGTTAAAGTCACGGTATTAGAAGCCAAAGATATCGAACGTCTACAACTGGGCGCCTTAGCTGCTGTAGGTAAAGGCAGCGAGCGCCCACCTAAGTTAGTGGTCGCCCATTGGCCTGGTAGCAAAGACGCGCCAATCGCACTGGTCGGTAAAGGCATCACCTTCGACTCGGGTGGTTACAATATTAAGGCGACAGGTACTTCAATCGCGCGGATGAAGTCAGATATGGCAGGTGCAGCCACAGTGCTTGGCACTATAAAAGCTATGGCGATTCAAAAAGCGCCTGTCAACGTAGTAGCAATTATGCCAATGGCGGAGAACATGGTATCGGGTCATGCAATGATCCCAGGTGATGTGATTAAAACCGCCCAAGGTCTCACCGTTGAAGTGCTCAACACCGATGCCGAAGGTCGCCTAGTGCTGGCCGATGGCCTCTGGTATGCCAGAGAAAATTATAAGCCATCTGTGATTATCGATGTTGCGACACTGACAGGCTCAAAAGTGAGTGCATTAGGCAATGTTTACGCAGGCTTGTTTACCGATTCTGAGCCTTTAGTGCAGCAGCTAACTTATGCAGGTCAACAGGTTGGCGAAAAAGTCTGGCGCTTACCGTTAGATCAAGCCTATGCGGATGAGCTTAAATCCACTATCGCGGATCTCACAAACACAGGTAAAGAAGGCAGCGCGGGTGCTTCCTCTGCGGCCATGTTCTTAAAACGCTTTGCGGGCGAACAGCCTTGGGCACATTTGGATATCGCGGGCAATGCCTTAACCGCCACTGATACCGCTGTTGTGCCTGCGGGTGCAACAGGTTACGGCGTGCGCTTACTCAGCACTTGGTTAACTCAACCCAAAGCACAGAACTAGAACCTAGAACCTAGAACCTAGAACCTAGAACCTAGAACCTCAGTATCTTGTTTTAATTGTATTTACACTTTAAGGGATATCATTGATATCCCTTTTTTATGCTCGAAATTTATCTTATCTCAATCACCAAAGACCAAAGACCAGCCGACTAAACCCAGACTACACCCAATCACGCCAAACCCGCAGCAGTCGTAGAAAAACCGATTGAGTCCGACCTAATCGCATCACCATTCGACTAAACCGATTAGGATAATAGTTTTTATCCGTTATCTTAATTTTAATCGAGTCGGTAATATGCTTCACATCGACAGGACGCAAGCAAATGTCCTCGTTATGAACTTAAGCCATCATCAACTAAATGGAAGCATAAAATGACTCAATCAATTATCAACAGCACAATCAAACCATTCAAAGCCACTGCATTCCACAATGGTGAGTTCGTTCCAGTAACTGAACAAGACCTGTTAGGTAAATGGTCTGTTGTCTTCTTCTACCCAGCAGATTTTACCTTTGTTTGCCCAACTGAATTAGGTGACATGGCTGATCACTACGAAAAACTGCAAGGAATGGGTGTTGAAGTTTACTCAGTATCAACTGACACTCACTTCACTCACAAAGCATGGCATGACACGTCAGACACCATCAAGAAGATCAACTTCCCAATGCTGGCTGACCCAACAGGCACTATCAGCCGTAACTTCGGCGTGATGATTGAAGAAGACGGTTTAGCACTACGTGGTACTTTCGTGATTAACCCAGAAGGCCAAATCAAGGTCAGCGAAGTTCACGATTTAGGCATCGGCCGTAGCGCTCAAGAGCTAGTTCGTAAAATTCAAGCAGCTCAATATGTTGCTACTCACGATGGCGAAGTTTGCCCAGCTAAATGGCAACCTGGTGACGAAACATTAGCACCGTCTTTAGACCTCGTTGGCAAAATCTAATTTAGCCTGCAAAGCCTCAACCCCGCCAGTCTAGCATCCCAAGCTGATTGGCGTTACAGCCGACACAGTTGTAGCGCCACGCAGCAAAGGATTAAGCCCGCCCCTGCAAGGGCCTAGACTGGCCCCCTTACTTCTCCCTTTTAAGCGATTTTGGAGTCATCACATGTTAGATGCGAATTTAAAAAATCAACTGCAAACCTATCTGCAAAACCTCAAGAGACCAGTTGAACTTGTCGTGTCTGCAGATGAAAGTAGAAAGTCTCAAGAATTAAAAAGCTTAGCGCAAGACATTGTCAGCCTATCTTCTCTGGTGAGCCTGAAAGAAGTTCAGGGCGAACGCATCCCGGCGATGACAGTGATTAACCCAGAGCTTAATACGCAAATCAGCTTTGCTGGTCTGCCTATGGGTCACGAATTTACCTCACTCGTGCTGGCATTACTGCACACGGGTGGACACCCAATCAAACTCAGCGATGATATTATTGAGCAGATCCGCAATCTGCCAGGCAAATATGCCTTTGAAACTTACGTCTCACTGACCTGCCAAAACTGCCCAGACGTAGTACAGGCACTGAACATGATGGCGGCCATTAACCCGAAGATCACCAACGTGATGATCGACGGTGCCCTGTTCCAAGAAGAAGTAACCAGCAAAAACATTATGGCTGTGCCTTCTGTCTACTTAAATGGCGAAGTGTTTGCCGCCGGCCGTATCAGCATTGGCGAGATCCTCAATAAACTGGATACCAATGCCGCAAGCCGTAAGGCCGATGAAATTAATGAAAAAGCGCCATTCGAAGTCTTAGTCGTCGGCGGCGGCCCAGCCGGCGCAGCGGCCGCTATTTATGCAGCACGTAAAGGACTTCGCACCGGTATTGTTGCAGACAAGTTTGGCGGACAAGTGGCCGAAACCGTCGGTATCGAGAACTTTATTTCGGTCAAAGCGACCGAAGGTCCAAAACTAGTGGCAAACCTTGAAGCCCATGTACGAGACTACGAAGTTGACATCATGGACAACCAAAAAGCTTTGTCATTGACGACTGACGGTTTGTTCGAGCTTGAACTGGCAAGCGGCGCTAAATTACGTAGCCGTACCGTATTGTTAGCCACAGGTGCCCGCTGGCGTGAAATGAACGTCCCCGGCGAGAAAGAATACCGTGGCAAAGGCGTCGCATACTGCCCACATTGTGATGGCCCGTTATTTAAGGGCAAGCGTGTGGCGGTGATCGGCGGCGGTAACTCAGGTATCGAAGCGGCTATCGATCTTGCGAACATAGTAGAACATGTGACTGTGCTGGAATTTGATAAAACCCTGCGCGCCGACGATGTACTGCAACGTAAAGCGGCTTCTATGGGTAACATTAAAATCATTACCCAAGCCATGACCACTGAAGTGACTGGCGATGGTACTCGGGTTAATGGCCTGAACTACACAGACAGAGCCACTGGCGAGAGTCACCATGTCGCACTTGCAGGTATCTTCGTGCAGATTGGGCTAGTACCGAATGCGGAATGGTTGAAGGGCACGATCGATTTAACCCCAAGGGGCGAGATCATAGTCGATGAGCGCGGGCAAACCTCAGTCCCAGGTATTTTTGCCGCAGGTGATGTCACTAACTCACCTTTCAAGCAAATTATCATTGCCATGGGCAGCGGCGCGACCGCATCACTGGGCGCATTTGATTACTTAATTCGCCACAGCGATGAAGAAACCGCCGCGACCAAAGCCGCTTAAGGCTTCGTCAACAGACATCAAAGCTAACGCAAAAATAGCCAGCAAATGCTGGCTATTTTTTTGATGTTAACTAAGGTATTGATAAGGCTTAGCAGGCCTAATTTGCATGAGCATTTCAGGGGTATCGACCGCGTTGAAACCAAACTGGGCGTAGAGTCCATGGGCATCGCGGGTGGCTAACATTATCCGTCTTAAACCTTGTAATTCAGGATGTTCCATAATTGATGTCATCATCAACTTACTTAAGCCTAAGCCACGGTGCGACTCAAGTACAAACACATCGGCAAGATAGGCAAAAGTGGCTTTATCTGTGATTAAGCGGCCAAAAGCCACTTGTTGATTGTCCTTATCAAATACCCCAAAACACAGGCTATTGGCTAACGCTTTTTGTAGCAGCGCCTTTGGCATGCCCTGCGCCCAATAGCTATTACTAATAAAGCCATGGATAACCTCAAGATTCATTTCAGCTTGGTCTGTACTGACTCTGTATCCTGTTTCCTGCTGCATTTTCCTTTCTCCGAAATTTTCCGTTAACGTCAGTTCAGGTGTTATTGGCACTCATAAATATCATAAATGCCATCGCTAATAACACCACTTTAGCTAACGAATACAAAGCCCCCGCTAAAGTGCCACCGCCATGATAACTAAAGGCTAAGTGACGATTGATTTCATACTTAAAGGATTTAGCTAAATAACGGTAAGCGAGAAAGTAAAACAAGGAGGCTGCTGGCCAAATCCCCATAAGTAGCATTTGCCCCTGAGCCTTAGTGGTGAGTAAGGTTGAGATAAACGGTATGCTTAAGCAGACAACATATATCCAAGCAAAACGCTTAAGTAGCTGGCGGATTTTTTTATCGGATAATGATTTCAACTTCACTCCTTGTCATCAGAAGCTTACATAGCTTCGATTTGCTCAACCATAAGTTGCAGCGAAAAATTGCCGCGATACTCATTCACATCGAGTTTATACACAACACGGGCATGATTAATCGTCGCATCTGGCCAAGTATGCAAATCCACATTAAAGGCAATGGCATCGAGCATCACAGTGCCGCATTGGGTTTCGAGTACGAGCTTAAGGTGACGCTCACCGACAAGACGTTGTTGCACTATCGTAAAGTAACCATCGAATAACGGCTCTTCGAAAGCTTGTCCCCAAGGCCCCGCATTGCGCAGTAACTGAGCCATTTCAAGATTCAACTCTGCGGGAGTGAGTTCGCCATCGGACCAAAGCTCGCCCGTTAACAACTCAGGTTTAAGCTGCTCACGCACCGCATCATCATAGGCTTTAGCAAATGTCGCAAAACTGCCCGCTTTGAGCGATAAACCCGCCGCCATTGCATGACCACCAAATTTGATAATCAGTCCCGGATGGCGAGTGTTCACTAACTCCAATAAGTCGCGCATATGCAAGCCTTTGATCGAACGCGCAGAACCTTTAATTTCACCATTGCCCGCATCGGCAAAGGCAATCACGGGTCTATGGTATTTGTCTTTAATGCGCGAGGCCAAAATCCCGATCACGCCTTGATGCCAATCCTCTTGAAATAAAGCAATCCCCCAAGGTAACTCGGCTTCGTTAAGCTTTAAGTGCTCTAGGCTTTTTAAGGCTTCCTGCTGCATGCCGACTTCCAGCTCACGACGTTCTTGATTCAATCCGTCAAGCTCTGCCGCCATGCGCCGTGCATACATCATGTCTTCGCAGAGTAAGGTTTCAACCCCAAGTGCCATTTCATCTAGTCGCCCTGCGGCATTCAGTCTAGGGCCCACGGCAAAACCAAAGTCAGATGCGACAATGCGCGCCGGATTTCGCTTCGCCACTTCAAGCAACGCAGTAATCCCCACACGGCAACGCCCGGCTCGCACGCGCTGCAAACCTGCTTCAACCAAAATACGATTATTGGCATCGAGTGACACCACATCGGCAACGGTGCCAAGGGCAACGATATCGAGTAATGTGCCTAAATTAGGCTCAGAAATACCATGGGTTTGATACCAGTTTCGCGTCCGTAATTCAGCCCTTAATGCGGTCATCAAATAAAAGGCCACGCCGACACCCGCTATCGATTTACTGGCAAATGGACAGCCCGGTTGGTTAGGGTTCACTATCGCATCGGCAGCGGGTAACTCATGGCCGGGTAAATGATGGTCGGTAATCACCACTTGCATACCAAAGGCTTTGGCCGCCGCAACACCGTCAATTGATGAAATACCATTATCAACTGTGATGAGTAGCTCAGCCTGTTTGGAAGCCGCAACTGCAACAATTTCAGGGCTTAAGCCGTAGCCGTAATCGAAGCGATTGGGGATCAAATAATCCACTCTCACCGAGCCCATCATCCGCAGCGCCAACATACACACACTGGTCGATGTGGCGCCGTCTGCGTCAAAGTCACCCACGATCAAAATCGACTTATTAGCCTGCATTGCATCGGCGATAAGCGCCGCGGCTTCGGGCAACCCTTTCATGGTTTCAGGTCTTAATAGACCCTTAAGGACAAGCTCGCATTCGTGGGTTAGCGCACCACGGCGAGCGTAAAGCTGTTTCAATAGCGGCGAAAGATGAGCGGGTAAATGGCTATCATCAACGGTTGGGCGACGGACTATCTTATGGATCAAGGGACTCAAACTCTCATGAAATCGTGGCAATAAGATAACAAAAAGGTGAGCCTTAAGCTCACCTTTCGTGGGATAAATTTTACATTTTAGGCTGTTACTGACGTGCCTCTAAGGTGCGTAATAAGTCTTCAGGCGGTTGATAACCAGGGATCATATTGCCATCTTCTAATACGATTGCAGGCGTACCATTAACACCAAAGGTTGTACCTAAAGCATATTGCTCAGCAATTTTAGCATCACATGTTGCCGCGGCAACTTTGCTGCCCGCTTTAGCATCAGTCATGGCTTTTAATGGATCTTTAGCACACCAGATAGCTTGCATCTCATCGGCATTAGCTGACGGCACACCCGCGCGCGGGAAGGCTAAGTAACGCACTGTAATACCAAGTTTATTGTAGTCAGACATTTGGCTATGCAATTTACGGCAATAACCACAGCTAACATCGGTAAATACAGTGACCACGTGTTTTTCGTTTTTCGCTTTATAGACAAGCATATTCTCTTCAAGCGGCTTCATCATTTCTAAACGCGGACCCGCTAATGCGGCTTCGGTTAAGTTTTTCATGCCCTTATCGATATCATACACACTACCGTGGAATAGTTTTGAACCATCACGGCTAATATAGAGCACGCCGCGGTTGGTCATGGCTTGATACAAGCCCTCAATTGGTGAGTCCTGCATAGAAATGACTTCAACATCTAACATCTCACCGAGTTTTTGCTTAATCGCAGCGGTATCGGGAGACGTCGCAGTGGCAGCGCTGGCAAGTGGTGCAACTAGGAGGGCAAAAACTAAGGATAATGCTGGGGTCAACTTCATGGGACATCCTATAAATTGTGTCGCTACAACGAGATATTGGGGCCGTTCTAACTCGAGATATTCAATAGACCCTGTATAGGGGCAAAAAGTTACAGACAAGCCGCGCGGAAAGCAAATTTATGCTGTAACTAAATCCTTTTTTAGCCTCTAGGATGATGCTGTTGATGCAATTCCTGCAATCTTGCCCGTGCGACATGGGTATAAATCTGCGTGGTCGATAAGTCGCTGTGACCTAATAACAGTTGGACAACCCGCAGATCGGCACCGTGATTGAGCAAATGAGTGGCAAAAGCATGGCGTAAAGTGTGCGGTGATAATGCAGTTTCAATCCCCGCACGCAGAGCATAAAGTTTAATCCGATGCCAAAAAGTTTGCCGCGTCATCATCTGCCCACGTTTCGACGGAAATACCACATCAGATTGTTTATTACCGAGCAACTCTTGGCGAGCAAATTTCATGTAGCCCTCCACTTCGGTAATAGCCAATTCCCCCAGCGGCACAAGACGCTCTTTGCCACCCTTGCCCACAATACGTACTAAGCCTTGGCGCAAACTCATTTGTTCCATGGTCAAGCCGACAAGTTCACTCACCCTGAGGCCAGTTGCATACAAAAGCTCTAGCATTGCCTTGTCACGGCATTCGACAGCATCATCCACATTGGGCTCAGACAGTAAACGGTCAACCTGCGACTCACTCAGAGAATCCGGCAAATGGCGCGTTAACTTAGGCGACTCGACTAAGGCCATAGGATCGGCTGAAATCTGTTTGGTCTGCACCAGATAAGTATAGAAACGCCGTAAACTGCTGAGCAGCCGAGCGCTACTGGTACGCGCAAAATTCTGCTCAACTCTAAAGGCCAGATATGCCCTAACATCGGCCTGAGAAACCGCGAGTAACGTCACGCCTTGCTGACCTTGATAACGATCAAAATGGCGTAGATCGGTACGATAGGCCGATAGCGTGTTATCACTCAGTCCTTTGCTTGACCAAAGATCATCAAGAAAAGCATCGATAAGTGGATCTGGCATATAGGTTTTAGGCACAAATACTCCATAAAAAAACGGCGTAATCAAATGATACGCCGTTGATATTAATTTAAATATGTCTAAGCCTGCATAAGCTTAACTGAGTTAAGCATAAAGACGAGAACTAGAATGCAAAGCCTAGGCTGCAGCCGTTTGACCACGGCCACGACCGAATACTAAACACAGTGCAATCGTCGCAATGGTCGGCAATAACCAAGCCATACCTTCTTCATAGAGTGGCAGCTTAGATAACACTGGAGACATAACATTCACTATATGGATAAAAACCTGTGCTAAGCCATTCATGGCTTGACCATCAGCGTCAGTCAAACTTTTCGCTGCCACTTTAAGACCATCGAAGATGCCGAAAAACAGTGCCACGCTCAGTACTGCACGATGTGCAAACTGTGGATTCGCAAAATAAGCGGTCAGGAAAGTCACAACCACAAGAGCAATAGCCACAGGATAAATCGTCATTAATACGGGAATACTAATAGCAATCAACTGACTTAGGCCAACGTTCGCAATCACAGCACATATCAAGCTTAAAAAGATCACCAGGAAACGGTAAGACAGTTTAGGCATTAGCTCATTAAAGAACTCAGAACACGCACTCACCAGCCCAACCGCAGTGGTTAAACAAGCTAAAGTCACGACTGATGACAACAAGACTGAGCCTAGTTCCCCAAACTCGCGGGTCACGTAATTTGTTAATATTTCGCCACCATTTTTAGTGCCGATAGCGATGTCGCCGGCGGTTGCACCTAAAAAGAACAAGGACACATACACAAAAGTTAAACCAGCGGCGGCAATAAAGGCTGCACGGATTAGATACTTAGTTTGATCACTGGGTTGGTCAATGCCCTTTTTACGCAGGATATCAATAATCAACATACCAAACATCAAGGATGCTAACGTATCCATAGTGTTATAGCCTTCCAAAATACCTTTGGTCAGTGGATGCTGTTGGTAATCCCCCACAGCTTGGCCTACTTCGGATGCAGGTAAAAACAGCACTGAAACGGCTAATCCGACCAACAAAATCAATAAAATAGGCGTTAATACTTTACCTACGCTATCGAGCAACTTACCAGGGAAAAGCGCCAGCAACATAGTGACAGCGAAGAAACCTAATGTGTATAGCAGTTGCGTCAGGTTTAATTCCAAACTGCCCAGCAAAAACGTTGCCGTAGTGTCATCGATAAATGGCTTAGCGCCAATCTCGTAAGCCACTAATCCCGTACGCGGCGCAGCAAAAGCAGGGCCGATAATAATGTAAATCGCGACGGCCAATGTCGTTGCTGCAAATACTGGCAGCATAGCCATAACCTTACCTTGAGCCTTAGCGACAGCAATCAGTCCAACTAAAGGTAAACCTACGGCGGTAATCAAAAAACCCAACATGGCGAGGGGCATATTTTCGCCCGCTAACATACCCGCGAATGGTGGAAAAATTAGGTTTCCCGCACCTAAAAAGAACGCAAAGGTCATAAAACCTAAGCCTAATGTATCTCCGATACTCATCTGATTGTCTTGCACTGGAAGCCCCATCTTGTCTTATTGTTTTTTTACAAACTTAAGTGATTATGTGTCGATTAGCCATAGCTAAAACAAAGCCCATCCGGAGTGCAAATCTATGTTTACACAATTCCGTGGTAAATATGTTCGATATCTGCCGAGTTTATAAACGATGGCGAACGTTTATGTAGCCTAACTGACGACTAATTCACCAACAAACTCGTTTACCTATCCGTTAATCTTAAAAGTGATTAAAAATGGGGGCGAAACTAATACCAGACTTAAAGCATCAATACAAGACAACAAGTCCGTTCAGGCAAAAAAAGCTAAATAATGCTAATTAACTGCTAATAAAAGGTTTCTAAGGCAATAAATTAAAGCGTTAATTAAGTGAAATTAGTATTACCACGTAAAATAGTAAATGATTTGGCGACACAAATTCATACAGCTAGGACAGATGCGACTGTTTAAAAACATTAGCTAAAAACGAGGGCTAGAATTAGAATATTGCGCGCCCAATATTGGGCCTAAATCACTTTAGAACGGCAAAATTAACTCCCCATGGCATTCACTTTTAAACAATTTCATATCGATGACATGAATTGCGGCATGGCCGTAGGCACAGACAGCGTCGTCCTTGGGGCATGGGCACAACTGACCACCGCGAAATCAATCTTAGATATAGGCGCAGGCAGCGGCTTACTCAGTTTAATGGCAGCTCAGCGCAGTCAAGCACATATCACCAGTGTCGAATTAGACACCAATGCCGCCCATGCTTGCCAACATAACTTCCACAATAGTCCTTGGGCTAATCGACTGACCTTAGTTAATTGCAGCATCCAAGACTTTTGCCAACAAACTGAGTATCAAGAGTATTTTGATCACATAATTTGTAATCCCCCCTATTTTGAGCAAGGCACGCAAGCGATACAATCCCAGCGCGCTATGGCCCGCCACACAGATAGCTTAAGCTTTACCGCACTACTCGATGCCATTCATGTGTGCCTAGCACCACAAGGAAAAGCAAGCCTCATATTACCAATGCAGAGTATGGCGCGTTTCGACGAAATACTAACGCACTCTCAGCTCAATTTGATTGAAATAACCAACCTTATCAGCATTGTAGGGAAAAGCGCTAATCGAGTACTCTGCGTGCTCGCCCACAAGACTCATCCACAAATGGCTCCAAAGCTCAGTGATATCACTATTCGTGAAAGTTCAGGCCAATACACACAAACCATGGTGCAATTGGTTCGAGATTTTTACCTTAAATACTGATATCGAGTCCAATCCTGACACATTAAGTAAAGCTAGCTAAGTTTGGCAAATTTAACGAAAGGTCCAATTTCCCACAAATTAAATGCTAATACATTGACCTAAAAGTAATTAACTTATGCCAATTACCATAAAACTTTACTGACACAGAAGATAAACACAGGAGATCTAGATAAGTTATTTAAGTTAACCGCCATAACCTTTATAATGCTTCGCTATTATCCGTCGAGACGCTGCGCATGCAATTTGAAGATTTCCAGCTTGACCCTAGCTTATTAGAGTCGCTTAATGCCATGGGGCATCATTCACCCACTACGATTCAGCAAGAAACGATTCCTTACGCCCTAGAGCAAAGAGATATTCTTGCGCGCGCCCCGACAGGAACAGGTAAAACAGCGAGCTTTTTACTGCCATCGCTACAACATTTGATCGATTTCCCCCGTCGTTTTGCTGGACAAGCAAGGGTGCTAATCCTCACGCCAACCCGTGAGTTAGCCAGCCAAATCCACCGTTATGCGAGTCACCTAGCCACAGGCCAAGGTTTAGATATTGCTATCGTTACTGGTGGCGTTCCTTATGGACCACAGGAAGAAGCCTTAGCAGGCAACGTCGATATTCTGGTCGCGACCCCAGGCCGCCTAATGGAATATTTAGACAAAGGCAATTTCAACGCCCAAGAAGTCGATATCTTAATTATCGACGAAGCCGATCGCATGTTAGACATGGGCTTCTCTTCTGTGGTGCAAGCCATTGCTATTGAGGCCCAAGGCCGCAAACAGAACATGCTGTTCTCTGCCACCTTAGAAGGCGGCGGTGTACAACGTTTTGCCCGTGAAGTGTTAAACGACCCGATTGAAATCGATGTTGAAGCCCCTCGCAGTGAAAAAGCCAAGATCCACCAATGGATTCACTTAGCCGATGATAAAGAGCATAAATTTGCGCTGTTGTGCCATTTGCTACGCCAAGAAGATGTCAAACGGACTATCGTATTTGTGAAAACCCGCGACATCGTTTCTAGCCTAGAAGGCCAGTTACTTAAAGTCGGTATTCCCTGCGCCTTTATGCGTGGCGATATGGAACAGAAGAAACGCTTCCAAGCCTTGAGTCGCTTTACTAAAGGTGAAGTCAATGTCTTGTTAGCGACGGATGTGGCTGCACGCGGTATCGATATCGACGATATCACCCATGTGATCAACTTCGATATGCCACGTTCTGCCGACACTTATATCCACCGTATTGGCCGTACTGGCCGCGCTGGCGCAAAAGGTACCGCGATTTCGCTTGCCGAAGCCCACGACATGCGTATCGTTGGTAAAATCGAGCGTTATATCGAGCAACCGTTGAAACGCCGCGTGATCGAAGAGCTGCGTCCAAAGAATAAAGAAGCGCGCACACCGGGTAAGAAAAAAGCCAAAGTGAAAGCGAAAGAAGCTGCGAAGAAAACGAGCAAGAAAGAAGCGGCAAAGAAAGCGAGTAAAATCGCCCGTAAGAAAAAGTAACACCCGCTTAAACTTACCAAACTAAAGCCGCTATATGCGGCTTTTTTATTACCAAAATATAACTTACGTGGGTGATGTTACTAAAAATATCCTGCTATGTTTAATTATATAGAATGAAATGCGGCGGATTTAGAGCAGTTAACCCCAATACGTATTCATTCTTATTTCAATATATTCCAATTACCTAACTGAACCTTTCATCACCTTTCTGCTCTAATTTTCGCCCAAATATCGATGCATGATGCGCATATCTGTCGCGGCATCACTTTTAGAAACATTTAATTTACAAAAATAAATTTATTGGCGTGGCCGACTCTGCTACTTTAACCCCATTACGCGATTAGCATGGATTTAACCATTATATGATGAAGACCCTACTGAGGAGACTGTCTCCTTTTCTTATTCTGCTGCTGTTTGTCTTTGGCGCAGCCTTATTAATGCAAACGAAGGAGGCGCCAGAACAAAAACCTGAAGAGATGCCTATTCCTATCGTTGATGTCACGCAAGTGACTCAGCAAACAGTATCGCTAAACTTACCTTCCTACGGCGTGGTTACCCCAAAGTATAAAACCCAACTCGTGACCGAAGTTCAAGGCAGAATGCTCACTATTTCCCCTCATTTTGTTGCAGGTGGCATAGTCAAGAAAGGCGACCAATTAGCGCAAATCGAGCCCTCAGATTACGAGGCTGACTTAATGCAAGCCGAAGCTACGCTGGCCCAAGCCACCGCCGCACTGAACGAAGAAATAGCCCGTGGTGAAGTCGCTAAAATCGAATTCAAAGGCTACGACAAGGGCTTGCCCCCTGAGTTAGGTCTACGTATCCCGCAACTCAAAAAAGAACAAGCTAACGTAAAATATGCGCAGGCAGCACTGGCGCGCGCCCAACGTAACCTTGAGCGCACGGTTATTCGCGCGCCCTTTGATGGCATAATCAAAGTTAGAAATGTCGATTTAGGTCAATACGTTAGCTTAGGCACTAATCTAGGTGAGCTCTATGACACTCGCGTTGCCGAAATCCGCTTACCCATTTCTAATGATGATTTAGCCTATCTAGAGTCCGTCGATAATCCCGATACCCAAGTCACACTTAGCGCCTCTTTGGCGGGCAAAGAAAATACTTGGGAAGGCAATATTATCCGCAGTGAAGGTGTTATCGATGCCGAAAATCGCATGGTGTATTTGGTCGCAGAAATCAAAGATCCCTATCTGCGCGCGAATAAAGTGCCAGGTAGCTTACCGCTTAAATACGGCAGCTTCGTCAATGCAGTCATCAAAGGTCGCACTGTCGATGGCATAGTTAAATTACCCCGCCATATTGTCCGCAACGAGCATGTCGCCCTCGTTAACGATAAAAATATCGTTGAGATGCGCCAGGTGAACATAGTGCGCAGCGATCTGGAACATGTGTTTATCAAGGACAGTTTAAAAACCGGCGAGCGCGTCGCTACGACCCACTTCAACAGTATGGCAAATGGGCAAATGGTCAAAATCTTAGGTGAAGCGGCATTGCCCACTGAGACACCAAAAGAAAATACTCCTGAATCGAGTCTTGCGGCCGCTGGAGTTAAATAATGGACACTCAAAAAGGGATCTTAGCTTGGTTCGCCCGCAACAGTGTGGCCGCGAACTTATTAATGTGTGTTCTACTCATCGGCGGCCTGTTCAGCAGTATTTTGATTAATAAAGAGGTTTTTCCTTCTTTCGAACTCAATTTATTAAATATTTCCGTCGCATATCCGGGTGCGGCGCCACAGGAAATCGAAGAAGGCATCAACATCAAGATTGAAGAAGCCATCCAAGATATCAACGGCATCAAGAAAGTGACTTCTGTGGCTAGCGAAGGCGTTGGCTCGATTACCGTTGAAGTTGAAGACGGTTACGAAGTGCAGACCATTCTCGATGAAGCCAAACTGCGGTTAGATGCAATTTCAACCTTCCCAGTGAACATCGAAAAACCGAATATCTCTCAAATCAAACCTGAGAATAACGTCATTTGGGTGTCTGTTTATGGCGATATGACACTCCACGATATGAAAGAATTGGCTAAGTCGGTTCGTGACGATTTAACCCAACTCCCCGCGGTAACCCGTGCGAAAGTGACTGGGGTGCGCGATTATGAAATCGGTATTGAAGTTTCTGAGAATAAGTTACGAGAGTACGGTTTGACCTTCTCGCAGGTCGCATTAGCAGTGCAAAACTCTTCCTTAGACTTACCAGGCGGCTCTATTCGTGCTCAAGATGGCGATATCCTATTGCGCACCAAAGGCCAAGCCTACACGGGCGATGACTTTGCCAATATAGTCGTCACAACTCGCGCCGACGGTAGCCGCGTGATGCTGCCACAAGTAGCTACCATCAAAGATGATTTCGAAGAACGTTTGGAATATACCCGCTTTAACGGCAAACCCGCTGCGATTATTGAAGTTACCAGCATTGATGATCAAAACGCCTTAGACATTGCAGACCAAGTTAAACAGTACGTAGAACAGCGCCGCGCCACACTGCCAGCTAACGCTCAACTCGATACTTGGGGTGATATGACCCACTATCTCCAGGGCCGCTTAGACATGATGATGTCGAACATGTTTTACGGTGCCTTGTTGGTGTTTATCATCTTAGCTATGTTCCTCGATCTGAAGTTAGCATTTTGGGTCATGATGGGGATACCCGTGTGTTTCCTCGGCACTATGTTGGTCATGCCGCTCGAACCTTTCTCCATGACGATCAACATGTTGACCCTATTCGCTTTTATCTTGGTGCTCGGAATAGTGGTGGATGATGCTATTGTCATCGGCGAGAGTGCCTACACAGAGGTCGAACGCCACGGTCACTCGGTTGAGAACGTGATCCGCGGCGCGCAAAAAGTGGCGATGCCCGCGACCTTCGGGGTCTTAACTACAATTGCGGCATTTATTCCCATGTTAATGGTTTCTGGCCCTATGGGGATTATCTGGAAATCCATCGGTATGGTGGTCATCCTCTGTTTAGCCTTCTCACTGGTAGAGTCTAAGTTCATTCTGCCAGCGCATTTAGCGCACATGAAGTTTAAAAAACCTGGCGCACCAAAGGGATTCTTTGGCCACCTAAAAGCCAATTTTAACGACAGAGTGCAATACTTTATTCACCACAGCTATCGCAACTTCCTCGAGCGCTGTATCAAACACAGATACAACGTGGTCGCTGCCTTTATCGGTGTATTGATTCTGTCGATTGCCTTAGTCGCCAGTGGCAAAGTGCGCTGGGTATTTTTCCCAGACATTCCCTCAGACTTTATTCAAGTTGAACTTGAAATGGATGAAGGCAGCTCCGAAGGTAACACCTTAAAAGTGGTACAGAGCATAGAAGAAGCCCTGTACAAGATGAACGAAAAAATGGAGAAAGATAACGGCTATCAAGTGGTGAAGCATAGCTTTATCAATATGAGCTCCCGTACCTCTGCCTTCATTTTTGCCGAACTGACGAAAGGTGAAGACCGTGAAGTCGATGGCGTGACGATTGCTGCCGCGTGGCGTGAACAATTGCCTGAGCTTTTGTCGGTTAAAAAACTCAGCTTTAACGCGAGCACCAACGATGCCGGTGGCGATATTTCCTTCAGACTAACCTCGAGTGACCTCGATGAACTGTCCGCGGCCTCTAAAGAGTTGAAGCAAAAACTCGCCAGCTACGAAGGCGTGTACGATATTGCCGACAACTTCTCCTCGGGCAGTCATGAAATTCGCCTGAAGATACGTCCAGAGGCTGAAGCCCTTGGCCTGACCCTTTCCGATTTAGCTCGCCAAGTGCGTTACGGTTTCTATGGTTATGAAGCCCAACGTATTTTACGTAATAAAGAAGAAATCAAGGTGATGGTGCGCTACCCATTAGAGCAACGTCGTACTGTGGGTTATCTTGAAAATATGCTGATCCGCACGCCAACGGGCACCTCGGTTCCCTTCTCGACCGTGGCACAAATTGAGAAAGGCGAATCCTACGCCTCAATTACCCGTGTTGACGGTAAGCGAGCGATCACCATCACGGCAAATGCCAACAAAAACATCGTTGAACCTTCAAAAGTGGTACAGGAAATCCAAAAAGATTACCTGCCACAATTGCAGGCCAAGTACCCTAAAATCCAAACTGCACTGGACGGTGGCAGTTTGGATGAACAGAATGCCATGGTCGGTTTGATGCAAGGCTTCTTCTTTGCGCTGTTCACCATTTATGCTTTGATGGCCGTGCCACTTAAATCCTACAGTCAGCCGTTAATCATCATGTCTGTGATCCCCTTCGGGATTATCGGCGCTCTGTTTGGTCACTTAATTCAGGGACTCGCGATGAGCGTGTTAAGTCTCTGCGGCATAGTGGCATTAGCGGGAGTGGTGGTGAACGACTCCTTGATTTTGGTGGACTTTGTGAACCGTGCGCGGGAGCAAGGGCAGTCGGTCAGACAGGCTGCGGTCGATTCAGGCTGTTATCGTTTTAGGGCGATCATCCTGACGTCACTCACCACCTTCGTCGGCTTAGTGCCTATTATTCTCGAGCGTAGTTTGCAGGCGCAAATAGTGATCCCTATGGCGACATCCCTCGCCTTCGGTATCCTGTTCTCGACCCTTGTGACGCTAATTTTAGTGCCCTTGCTGTACATCATACTCGACGACATTAAGCGCACTAGCAGCCGCTTCTTCCATTGGTGGTGGCAGCCTAAAAAAGACCATGAAGTGGACTTTACACCTGAGCATTTAGAGCCGCCGGTCCCCACTGACTATAAAAAAGACTATCTATAGGAAGTTAACTAGAAGCAGTTAATCAATGTCTTGAACCTTAAAAAGAGAGCTTAGGCTCTCTTTTTAATCCTCTGTGCGAGTCAATAACCTCTTAATCATCTATGTCATTTTGAGTCTGCTGCGAGTGGCTTGAGCTTTCAAGTTGCGATCTAGTTGACAGTTATCGCATCAGGCTTTCGCTACACTGTGTTTAAATCGTCAGCTATCGTTAGAATGAAACCCATCATTATGTCTGAGCATCTGCACAAGCAAAATATTGATAAACCACAAGTTGTCACCACAGAAACCCTAGCAAACGGTCACATAACAGATGAAGTCTGCGCAAATGAAACCTGTGCGACTGAAACGCTTGTCTATGATATTCGTCGCAGTCGCTACCTTAATATTACAGGTCGCTGCACCCTGCGCTGCGCGTTTTGTCCAAAACATAATGGCAGTAAACAGATCCACGAATATCAACTGGCACTGTGTCACCAACCTAAGCCCGAAGAAATTATTCCACTGCTTGGCGATGTTAAAGACTTCGAAGAATATGTGTTTTGTGGCTATGGCGAACCGACCTTAAATCTTCCAACCTTGCTGGCGGTGGCGAAAGAAATTAAACAAAGAGGCGGACGGGTACGTATTAATACCGATGGTTTAGGTAATTTAGTCCATAGGCGCAATATTTTGCCGGAACTAGCCAACTGCGTTGATAGTTTATCCATTTCCCTCAATGCGGATAATGAAGCCGCCTATATGGAACATTGTCGCCCCAAACTCGCCGGTTCTTATGCCGCCGTACATGCCTTCATCGCATTAGCGCCACACTATATTGAAACGGTACAAGTTTCGGCCATCGAAGGATTAGCGGGTGTTGATATCGACATCTGTCGTGAACAAGTTGAGTCCTACGGCTGCGAATTCAAGCATCGCATATTAGGCGCCTTAGGCTAAACGGCATTCTAATACAGCCAAAATCGACTGAAATACCCAAGCAGATAACACTGTCGATTACGTGAGTGGTACATGTGTGAATCGTCTTAACTTTTACTCAAGAAATCTTGCTGAGTAACTTGGCACTGTCGTAACAATTCTTTCGTGTTAACATAGCGAAATTAACAGTTCACCCACTCATAATCGGTTCATGCTGAAGAATAACCCAAGCACGTATCCCGCTGCGCCACTGCTCTCTTTAACCCAAGGGATCTATTGGTCGCATCAACGCTTACTCGCTATTGCAAGCCAGCTTTCTATGCTGGTGATTGGCATGATTATTTTAACTCACTTAATCATTACGTTAGGTGAACGACGCCTGCAAGAAGAGTGGGCAACGCAAAGATACAGTGAACTGCAAACCATAGGCTCATTGATCGCAGATAAAGTGTCTTTTCAGCAATTTCGAACCCAAATTTTCGCCAATGGGGAACTGCTAAAACAATACTTAAGCAATCCTACCGCCAAGCAACAACTTAAATTGCAGGAAAACTGGCAAGATCTAGTAAAACATATTCCTGAGTTACTCGGCATTGCACTGTACGATCCCCAAGGTAACTATAAATTCTCAACTCCCCCTAATTTCAATAAAGATGCCTTACCACCGACCTTACTTGGAGCGAGTCGGAGCATGGGTGGCAAGGAGGTCTATACCTCGCCGCTGGAATTTGTTCCGATAGACGGCATGCTTGAACCTTATATGTATCAAATGGCGTGGCTAGAGAAGCCCGATCAGAGTTCTATCGGTTATCTGGTGACATACAACTCTATGGTAAAAATGCTGGAGGCCATAAAACCAGCCTTTTCGAGCAATAAATCCCCTATGTTAGTGCTTGATACTCAAGGATTACTCTATGCTGGCGCGAGCGATCTCGCCCCTCTAAGCAATATGCCAGAGACCTTAGGAGCAAGTTTAAAACAGAGCTATCCGGCCCTGTGGCGCGATATGTCCATGAGCAACTTTGGACAATTCCACGGTGAAGAAGCCACTTTTGTTTACCTTAAAATCGAACTCACAGCCCAACCTGAGACTCACAGAGAATATTTTTTACTCTCCTATGTACGCAACTCAGACATAGCAGCTCGTTTCTCACAATGGCAAAACATTGTCATTGTGGCATCGTTAATATTAACGGTTTTAGCCGCTTGGGTTGTACTACTCAGCCACATGTATCGCTTACAACAGCGTTCACGCCAATACAGTATTGATGTTGCTAATGGCTTATTTAATAGTGACATCGGCTTTATGATGGTCAACGAAAATGCCAGAGTCATCAGCGCCAATACTAAAGCGGCACAGGCGACCTTAGTACCATTAGATGAACTGACAGACCGAAGCCTACAGCGCACCTTATGCCTCGATGATAAAACCTACACGGAGTTAATGGAGCAGGTACATAAAACCGGTCAATGGTCTGGTGAAATCAGTCTAGAGAGTATCGATGGCCCTACTTTACGCGTTCATATCCGCCAAGCACCAAGGGCGAGCCGAGGCTCACCACATCTATTAATCACCCTTGAGGACATCAGTGAGTTAATCAGCAGCAAACAAAATGCTTTTCTCAGTGAGCTTTTATGCGATAACACAGTCGCGACAGCCCTCACAGATGCTAACGGTAAACTGATTAAAATCAATCCTGTATTCGATGCGTTAATGCAACTCAATGGCGATTTAAATCAAGATTTAGCGTCATTACTCGCGAATGATTTAGGCAATCAATGGCAGAGGATCAGCGCCCAAATTGCCATGCAAGGTCAGTGGCAAGGGCAAATTCTATGCTCACCTAAACAGGCGCATTCCAATTGTTTGCAAGCCACATTGAAGGGCCATGTGGCCGCCGATGGTGAGATTGATTATATCGTCTGCACTTTAGAGCAAGCCGCCGAGCGTGGCCGAGGCACAGAGAAGCGTAACCTTGTACCCCATCGCAGTACTATTCTGCTGAATTTGGCAGATTTAGAACGTTACTTTAACTCTCTGCCGCCACCAAGCCGTCTCAGCTCAAGCTTACTGTTAATGGATATCAATCCAGAGGGCATGTTAAGCCACATGAGTGATATCGACCAACTGGCAAATCGTCAGCAAGAAATAGAAGTGCAATTATTGCTTGAAATTCCAGCTAATTATCAAATTCTGCATTGGCAGCTAGGGAAGCTCATTGTGATGTTACCTGACACAGACGCCACCCATGCGCACAACTTTGCCCTCAATATGATGGAAAAGCTCAATGGTAATGGCTTAGGGGAAGGTATTAGTATTGGTATTGCGGGTTATCAAGAAGGCCAGACATTAGAGCAATATTTGAATAATGCCGAAGTCGCCCTAAAACGGGCGAAGCAAAATAACGATCAGAATATCGGTCAAGCCTTTACTCGTCATCAATCGTAGATTCGGGTGCATTAACGGAGTCAGGCAACTGACTCTGGGTAATTTCTATGATTGCCGAGCGATTCATGGTGATTTTATAGCGAATATACTGTGGGGCTTCGCGCCCATCACGCAACACTAAAATCAGGTTGACTTGATAGCGCCGCTCAACCGATTCATAACTAATTTTGCCTTCAACTTCCTTATAAATCTTCGCTTTACCCCGTTCTAAATAACGGGCAAAAGGCACTAAGCTAAAGCTCACTTGCTCTTGAATAGTCGAATATCCCGCTTGGAATTCACTCTGATTCACCTTAGTGGCGATTTTATAGTGCAGAATTTCCGCATCGACCTTATTTTGGCTATGTCTGTGCTTTAGAATGTCACTGACTTTTTCGGGTAGATCTTGCTGACGCATAAACTCAAGCCATACCAACTGCTTAGCGATAACCGCCTGACTCGTAGTATCCCGTAAAATGCGGCTCCAACGTGGTCGACCCCGCTGAATAAATCGCCACATGGCATTGCGCACATCGTCCTTAAAGATTTCCCTGAAACCGTAGATCACGGCCAAGGTCAGCACTAGCGCAATAGTAAAACCACTAAAGGCGCCCTGCGCTTGAATTATCAACGCAGACACGACCAACATCACTAACGCGGTCGCCAGTCCTGTCGTAAACTTTTTAAGGCCAATCCCTAAAGGCTTTAACTCTTCTTTGAGTACCACACCTTGTTGGATTAAACGGCGCAACAACAACATCTTATTAGAGATACGATTAGGATCTTGCTTAGTTTGCGCTGAGTTGTACTTATGCTCATCACGATAGGCACATTCATTACGGCAGAGCGTGAGTACCCGCTCTAAAATATCGTTGAAATCACTGGTACGAGTCGCATAAGCGAGCACTTTGAGTAACTGCTGCTCACAAAACCAAGACAAGTAGTTATCAGCATTTTCAAAGTAAGATTTCCATTTGGGATCACCCGGTTCGTTACGGCGAAACTTTTTCAGCAACTGAGCAATTTGTTCGCGTAATTCGTCGAGGGCAAAATAAAAATGGGTTACATCTGTGATTTGATTGAGTTCTTTAACATCGTTTTCAACCGCAACCGCAAACTGATAGGCGAAGAGATTTAGGTACAATCTGAATTCTTCAACAGTACGGCGATTTAAACTGGCAAAACGCCCCTGCACCAGAGGTAAGTGCAAGCCTTCTGAATAGTATGAGCGACGTCCAACTATTGAGCTGTAGTAGTACTCTTCTTCATTGAGCGTGCGCGAGCCTATGCCCATTTCCTTAGGTAAAAAGAAATAGAGATCAAGCTGACGATTATCGCCCTTTTCCATCTGATGGCTGAACTTAATCGACAGGGATTCTTCTTGCTTTACACGTATCTTAGACACAACACCCTTTTCATGAATCCCTCACTGGAGACTCACCACAGTAATCACAAATCAATGAGCACTAATCTTAACTGAAATAAACTCAAATTCACTGATTAAATTCGACTATTTACGATTCTGCATCCACAAATGGTATTGCTAGGCTGAAAAAGGACCACGGCATAATCTTTGGTGTCATCCATATCTAACACCTCGATACTGAGATTGTGCATTTCCGAGTCATTAAAATGTAAGCTGCTGATATAGGATAGATATTTCATATGTTCTGGCCAATTTTTTTGCTTTTCAATTTCAGATTCCGTTTTCGTTTTAACGGTAACTTTATAGGTCATGCTATTGGCCTCAATACTGTCGACTTTGCCTTGCATTAAAATATTGCCCGCACTCGTACCGTCAATATTAAAGTAACGATAATTGATCTGCGTATTGTCAGCGGCAATCAAAACATCCACGAGTAGGTAAAATTTACCGTCACTGCTAACACTCGAACTGCCGCTAGAATTGGCACTAGAATGGCGGTCGAATAATTCAGAGCTGCAATTTAAAATCATCGTCTGATTGGTAGCCGACTGTTTGTATATCACACCGCAGGCCATAATCAATGCCGACAAGATAACAATATTAATCGTCCACTTTAGCCATTTAGCCACAGATGTTAACCTCCTGCAGCCAAGCAGCATCGATGAAGGTTTTCGGTCGAGTGAAATCACTGATTTTAATATTACGGATCACTGACTGACCGAGTTTTTCGCCTCGAAAAGTAATATTAAGCACTTGTTTATCATGGGACAAAGAAGCATAAACATCAGCCCAATCACTTTGACCGCAGGCGATTAATCCTGCACTTAAGCGCTCACCTAATTCGAAGAGTAAAGTGTTATTAGTATTGGAATCAGCAAATAAGTGTAATCGTACTTGCTGGCCAGAAGCCAAAGGTAATATTGAGGTCATAAGTGCTTGGGTTGGCTTGCTGTGATCCGTATGATTCAAATAAAACACCGAAAACGCTAACATAAACCCGAATAATACTAAGGCACTCCACAAAGGCACTGTATGCAATCTGAGGTAATTAACACCTCTAAACTCAGTCCCATTAGATGGTTGAAGTAAATAACCTTGGCCTTTCACGGTTTCAATCAAGCCCTCATATTGAGGTCCAAGAAAGCTGCGAAGCATAAAGACAGCACGGGCCACAGAGGTATCAGTTAGCGGCGGATGCTTTCCATCCCCCGTCTTCAGCATATGCTTAGAAACCAACTTACCTTGATGCTCAACAAGCAAATTAAGCACTTGTAACTCGGCTCGAGGAAGATGCCAAGATTCATCGCGAGACAACTCAATCAGTATGCCTCGTTCCCGATCAAACCTGCAGTCTCCCAATTGCATCAACATCCACTCAACTCCATAAAAACACAAAGTTAAGTCTATGCAAACTAACTAATGATTAATGTGATCTTGCTAACCCAAGTCAGCAAATAGTTAATTTTCGTGAGACGACCCCCAAGTTCAGCGCTATTAGGCAAAAACATGCGTTAACTCACAGGAATAAATGCCATTTAGCACATGGAAAATTCGGCATAAATTTACATAAATATAATAAATATCGGGACGATGAGCACCTTGCAATCTGTTTAGTTAATTTAAATGCAGAATTTAAGTCGGTTAATTCTATTGTAGTAACGCTATTTACCGCTCATGTAAAAGACAAATATCCTCCGGCGTAAATCACAATATTTATCTCAAGCATGCTTAGAATTTACGTCATCAATTTATCTTTAGCATTTGATAAATAGAAGTAATCCTACATAGAGGAAATACATAATGAGCATAAATAGACGTCAAGCATTAACCCGTATTATTGGTATTAGCACCGCTGCGGCAGGTGCAACACTCATGGGAACATCGGTTCTCGCGGCAACGAATGCCGATGGTCAATATCAATTAGCGATAGGTGAGAAACTTAAATACGTTCCACTTGATGCAATGGCAACAGCAAAACTGGCCTATGAAACGGGTGGTGGTTGTATGCACCAAGTTTTTCATGCCGTTGTGACTATGCTAGCCCAATCCAATAGTGCCGATGCAGACAAGTTCAAAACAATTCCAACGGCATTAGCCGCCTATGGTTTTGCAGGGGTAACGGGTCAAGGCACGCTCTGCGGTAATCTTAATGCGATAGGCATGTTAGTGAATATTTTAGATGACATTAATGGTCACAATAACGCCGTGATAGCTAATACCTTCCGCTACTACGAAAATACAACGCTCCCTTTATCTTCACCTGAATTTGTTACTGGTATTGGCTCGACAGCAGAAAAAACGGCTCTTGTGGGCAGTTCATCAAAAGCCAAGAGCGTGTTATGTCACTCATCTATCAGTAACTGGTCAAAGTCTTCTGGCTTACCATTCGCGAAAAAAGGTGAACGCTGTTACCGCTTATCCGCGTCTATGGCTTATTACTTAGTCGATGTATTAAATCGTGCCTATCAAGGGGAGAATATCGGCGCCCTTGTTGGTAGTAAGCCAACACCAAATGCACAAGATTGCCAAACTTGTCACGGTAGTACTAGCACATTAGGCTCAGCGGCAAGTGTAAAAACAGACATGGAATGCACCACTTGCCATACAGGGCATTTCAATTAAGGAGACTGTGATGAAATACCCATTACTCACATTGACCCTCGCGACATTAATGCTCGTAGGATGTGGCAGTGACAGCAATAACACTGAGCCTGAAGATCCGCCGACACCGCCACCTCCCGTCGAAAATGCAATAAACATTGATGAAGCAACGCAGATAAATCTCAAGCTTGAGCAATTTGACTCGAGTACAGGGACAATTCAATTTTCACTGACGGATGCGCAACAAGAAGCGATCACTGCGGCAAAAACCTATGATATTTACTATTTTGGGTTCCCCGACAAAGCCAAGGAATCCTCGAATCCGAAGGCATGGAAACACTGGCATGTTACCCAAAATTATCGTTGCCAAAGTCTTGGAGAATGCAGCGGTAAATTAACCGAAGTCACAAGCGGTCAATATCAATTTGAGATAGCAGGCTTAGATTGGGCTCAGCAGGATCCAAGTGGTTCAGTGGCACAAATTAAAGTCGCGATTCAGATCTACGGCGCAAAAGCCAATAACAAGCTGGATTTAATCCAAGTTCTACCGCAATAATCCTTCCCATGACATATCCAAACAAATAGAGGCATCCATCGGATGCCTCTATTTTATTCATTGATATCTAGACGTTATGCGATTGAATTTTGTTAGATCGATGTTGTTCGCTAAATAATTCGCGATATTATCTGCTATAAAACGACTCACAAACGTCAATACAGCCCAAAAGATGAATGAGCAGTACTTTTATTTAGAACATCGCAGCATTGAGCCACATATGTACTAAAATGCTCGCGATATAACCCAGCGCAATGACAGGTGTCCAACGCAAATGGGCCCCAAAGGTGTAAATCCCCCTAGCTTGTCCCATTAACGCGACCCCTGCAGCACTGCCAATTGACAATAAACTGCCCCCAACTCCTGCGGTTAACGTTACCAGTAACCATTGGCCTAAGGCCATCTCAGGGTTCATCGTCAACACAGCAAACATCACCGGAATATTATCAACAACCGAAGACAACAGACCGATAGCCACGTTGGCATAGGTCGTATCCCAATTGGAATACAAAGCCTCAGATACTAAGCTCAAGTACCCCATAAAGCCAAGGCCACCCACACATAGCACTACACCATAAAAGAACAACAGGGTATCCCATTCAGCACGGGAGATTCTGCTAAACACATCGAAGGGCACCACACTACCAAGTTGCTGCAGACGCTGCTCGTCCTGACGCAATTCAGCCTTTGCACGTTCGCGGGCAACGGAACGATTGAAGGTTTTACGCAGATAAAAACCAAAGAATTGTAAGAAACCTAATCCCGTCATCATACCCAATACAGGCGGCATACCTAAGAAGGAATGAGCACACACTGCCGTAGCGATTGTGAGTAAAAACAACGCAACAATTCGCTTAGCACCCGGCTTAGTATAAACATGCTCTTTTTCTGGCTCTGGCACGAAATGTGGGATAAACACACTCATAATGGCAGCGGGTAATGCAAAGTTCACTAAAGCAGGAATAAACAGATGGAAGAAATCGCTAAAGTGCACTAATCCTTTTTGCCACACCATTAAGGTCGTGATATCGCCAAACGGGCTAAACGCGCCACCCGCATTAGCCGCAACAACAATGTTGATACAGGCTAGGGTGATAAACTTGCGTTGCCCTGCCCCCACCTTCATCACCACGGCACACATCAATAGCGCAGTCGTTAAATTATCTGCCACGGGTGAGATAAAGAACGCCATAAACCCCGTCAACCAAAATACGGTTCTTAGACTAAAACCACGGCCGACAAGCCAACCACGAATGGCATCAAACAAATTTCGCTCTTCCATAGCATTGATATAAGTCATCGCCACGAGTAAGAAGAGTAGAAGCTCAGCATATTCAAGCAAGTTATGTTTGAATGCCGCTTCCGACACTTCAGACATACCATTTTGTACATACACAAAACCTATCATGCCCCAGATAATCCCTGCCGCGACCAGCACAGGTTTCGACTTGCGTAAATGTAACGACTCCTCAGCCATCACCATTATGTATGCAAGTACAAACACAAAGACGGCAACATAACCCACACTCGAGGCGGTTAAATTAAGCCGTTCTATCCCTTCTGTCATAGCCCATGCTGCAGGTGAGAATCCGCTCAATATTGCAACGCAGAATAGACTCCATAACGCCATTCCACTGCCTTTAAACAACCGCTGTAATTTCATTAAAGTTCATCTCTACGTAGGAAATTAGTCGAAAATTACCATAGCTTCGGCATAGTAAATGTTGATAAAACGCAACTTTCTATGCATTACCCTATAACCAAAGGCGTTTAAAACATTAATTTTTGTATAACTACAGCGATAACTAATAAAGGAACATTTAACTTAGTCTAAAAAGAGCCAATAAAAAAGCACCTCAAAGGTGCTTTTTAGTTTCTAATCAGCGTCACAGCATTAGAAGGAATATAACAAGGTCATATTGGTTTCTGTATCTGTACTTTTCTTATTATCCAACGGCTCGCTGTTGTAGCGCACAATAATGGCAAACTTCATTGCTAATGCGCCGATAATATTCGCCGTTAACGAAGTTTCAGAGCGGGCATCGAGCTTATCACCGTAATCTGCAACGAAACGTTGTTGGAATTTAGAGGTGTCAGTGATTTCGGTTTCAAAGTTGATCACGCCGTGAGCGACGACGCTGTCATTGGTGTCATGGCCTTCGATAAGTGCTTGCTCTGTATCAAGACGCTGATAGATATAACCTGGACCGACTTCGACATCTAAAAAGGTCTTACTAGTATCATAGAATCTATAACCATAACCCGCGGCGCCAGATAGTGTGTAATCATAACCTGTGAACGGATCAACTTCATAATTACCGTTAGCAAACAAGTAGCTACGATCTGTCATCTTGTAGTTACCTTGTGCGCCCGCTAAATAGCGTTTCGCGGTAACAGAACCTGTATCCTCTTTATATAAACCTTCGAGTAAGTACTGATTCTCCCAATCGCCAAGCTCATGCTTAAGATTTAAACGTCCTTTGAATGATGAGGTTTCAGTGTTACCTGTGGTTAAGGTTGCACCAAGTTCAGCTTCACCTGCGAATGTCTCATCGCCTTTTACAAAATCGGCCCCAGCTGTCGCCATAAAAGGTGCAGTCATTAATAGTGCTGCGGTCAGTACTTTCTTCATGTTTATCCGTTCCTGTTCCGTTAAATCCAATCCCTATAAATATCTGTTCGTCCCAGCGATGCTGAATAAGCACATATTAATAAGGGTTAGTATTTTCCCCTGAAAATCTGCGCGATATTAACATTTACGATTAAAAAATGAAAATTGCAGCTATTTTAAGTATAAAAAAACCCGCTTTAGCGGGTTTTTATCTCAGCGATAACGCTTACATATTGATCTTAGGATCTAACGCGCCAGACTGGTACGCTTTATACATTGCTTGTAAAGACAATGGCTTAATCTTAGATGCTTGACCTGCACAGCCGAAAGCTTCATAGCGAACCGTACAGATATCGGCCATGGCTTCCATTGATGCTTTCAGGAATTTACGTGGATCAAATTCACTTGGGTGTTCAGCTAAGAATTTACGAACAGCACCCGTTGATGCTAAACGTAAGTCGGTATCAATGTTGACTTTACGCACACCGTGTTTGATACCTTCTACGATTTCTTCTAATGGTACACCGTAGGTTTCTGGGATCTGACCACCATATTGGTTGATGATCTTTAGCCACTCTTGTGGCACAGAAGATGACCCGTGCATCACTAAGTGAGTGTTAGGAATACGCGCATGAATTTCTTTGATGCGGTCGATACGCAGTACATCGCCTGTCGGTTTACGACTGAACTTATATGCACCATGGCTAGTACCGATAGCAATCGCGAGTGCATCAACATGAGTATCGGCAACGAAACGCGCCGCTTCTTCAGGGCTAGTCAGCATTTGATCGTGACTTAAAATACCTGATGCACCAACACCATCTTCTTCGCCAGCTTGGCCAGTTTCTAAGCTGCCTAAACAGCCGATTTCACCTTCAACTGACACACCACACGCATGGGCAAATGCCACTGTACGACGGGTAACATCAACGTTGTACTCGTACGATGCAGGCGTTTTGCCGTCAGCCATCAAAGAGCCGTCCATCATGACTGATGACATGCCTAATTGGATAGAACGCTGACAAATATCAGGATCGGTACCGTGGTCTTGGTGAATACACACTGGAATATCTGGATACTGCTCAAGAGCCGCTGCCATCAAATATTTTAAGAACTGTGGGCGAGCGTATTTACGTGCGCCAGCAGAAGCTTGCACTATCACAGGGCTGTCTGTTGCTTCAGCGGCCTGCATGATGGCACGCATCTGCTCTAAGTTGTTAACGTTAAACGCAGGCACACCGTATCCATGTTCTGCTGCGTGATCAAGTAGTTGTCGTAGGGAAATTAACGCCATTTTTTAACTCCAATAATAGGGTGATATCTATCACCGAGGTCGCTATCGTTTGGATGGATTTTTATACCCGCATTCAACTCTGTACCTTAAATAAACAACTTAAATTAAGTACCTTAGATGAATACGGGCGGTTTTTTTATAATTTTTTACTTTTTATCAAAGCTTTGATGTTATCAGAGCTTATCGCGGCGTCTTATGCGCCGCGTTTTTTAAAACTTAATGATTAAGCGCCGCGCTTTTCTAACATAGCCACAGCCGGTAATTCTTTACCTTCGAGGAACTCGAGGAAAGCACCGCCGCCAGTCGAAATGTAAGACACTTTATCGGCAATACCGTACTTATCAACCGCAGCCAAAGTGTCACCACCACCAGCGATAGAGAACGCTTTTGAATCAGCAATCGCTTGGGCAATACGCTTAGTACCTTCACCGAATTGGTCGAATTCAAACACGCCCACAGGGCCGTTCCACACGATAGTGCCAGCAGATTCGATGATTTTAGCCAGTGCTTCAGCGCTATCTGGACCAATATCGAAAATCATTTCGCCATCAGCGACTTCGCTAACCGATTTTAACGTCGCAGTCGCAGTTGGGCTAAACTCGCCTGCCACTACTACATCGGTCGGCACAGGAATATCGGCGCCACGGCTCTTAGCATTAGCCACTAAACGCTTAGCTTCGTCGATCAAATCCGCCTCATACAGCGATTTACCGACATTGTAGCCCGCCGCCGCAATGAAAGTATTGGCAATACCGCCGCCAACCACTAACTGATCGACTATGCCTGAAAGACTTTCTAGCACGGTCAGCTTAGTCGACACTTTAGAGCCACCGACAATCGCCACCATAGGACGCGCAGGATTATCTAATGCCTTGCCTAAGGCATCTAATTCTTGTGCCAGTAATGGACCGGCACAGGCGATTGGGGCAAACATGCCCACGCCATGGGTCGATGCTTGGGCACGATGTGCAGTACCGAAGGCGTCCATCACATAGACATCACACAGCGCCGCCATTTTTTTCGATAAGGCTTCGTTGTTCTTGCCTTCACCCACGTTGAAACGCACGTTTTCGAACACAACCACTTCACCCACGGCAACGTCAACGCCATCTAAATAGTCGGTCGCTAAACGCACAGGACAAGACAGGGCTTTTGCCAAATAATCGACCACAGGTTGCATAGAATATTCGGGATTGTATTCGCCTTCGGTCGGACGACCTAAATGCGACATCACCATCACAGCCGCACCTTTTTCAAGGGCCAACTCGATAGTCGGTAGAGAGGCGCGTAGACGTGCGTCACTGGTGACGACGCCGTTGCTGACAGGGACATTGAGATCTTCGCGGATAAGCACGCGCTTACCTTGTAGATCCAGATCTGACATATTGATAATTGCCATGGTAACGCTTCCTTTTATAATCAAAAAACAAACTGTTTCACACATAGCCGGTATGAATTGACTGCCGCTCGGCGCTCGACATCCCGTCGAATTGACATAAATTCAGTGACCCACAAGTGAATAATCTACTTTTATCAGCCTCGCTTGGCCGCAATCATCGCCAAACTCGTATCTAACATACGATTGGCAAAACCCCACTCGTTATCGCACCACAGGAGTAACTTCACCAACTGACCGGCGCTCACGCGGGTCTGGGTACCATCGACAATACTGGAGCGCGGATCATGGTTGAAATCACATGAGACTAAGGGCTCATCAGTATAGCCTAAGATGCCATTAAATCGCCCATTGGCGGCTGATTCCAGCACCTGATTGACTGTGGCAATATCGACGGTTTTTTCTAAGGTCACGGACAAATCGATGGCGGTCACGTTGATGGTGGGCACGCGCACCGAAATCGCCTCAAACTTATTTTTCATGTGCGGCAAGATCCGCTCAATGCCGCGGGCAAGTTTAGTGTCGACAGGGATAATCGATTGGCCAGCGGCGCGGGTACGACGCAAATCATCATGATAAGCATCAATCACTTGCTGATCGTTCATCGCCGAATGGATAGTGGTAATCGCACCGCTTTTAACGCCGAAGTGGCGGTCGAGCACATCGATCACTGGCACGATACAGTTTGTGGTGCAAGAAGCGTTGGACACCACAGTGTGTTCGGCGCGGAGTAAATCGTGGTTTACACCATAGACAATAGTGCCATCGACATCGGCTGAGGATGGATGACTTATCAGCACTTGTTTAGCGCCGGCGTGAATATGGGCTTCGCAGCTTTGACGATCGACTAATACGCCTGTGGCTTCATAGACAATATCTATGTCCATCTCGTGCCAAGGGAGTTTTGCCGGATCGGGCTCGTGGAGGATTTTTATCGCATCGTCGCCAATCAGCATATAATCATCAACAAGCTTCACTTTGTGCGCAAACCGACCGTGGGTGGTATCGTACTGGGTCAGATGAATAATGGCTTCAGGTTTAGCTAATTCATTAATCGCGACAATCTGCATTTGCTGCCGTTTTCCAGACTCATATAAAGCTCGGAGAATAGAGCGGCCGATACGGCCATAACCATTGATAGCGACTCGGATCATTGAGGTCTCAATTTCCTCTTAATACAAAAACGGCCTGCAAACGATTGCAGGCCGCATTATACAGATTAACACTTAAAAAGTTTAACCTTTTGTATTGAATCTAATCCCTTGAGCGATTAGCCCAATGATTTTGCAGCATTCAGCACATTTTCAACGGTGAAACCGAAGTGATTCAATAGCACGTTACCCGGCGCAGACTCACCAAATGTGGTCATGCCCACAACTGTGCCTTCAAACCCGACGTACTTGTACCAGAAATCGGTATGCGCCGCTTCAATAGCCACACGTTTAGTCACAGCACGTGGTAATACAGATTCTTTATAAGCAGCATCTTGCTTATCGAACTCAGTTGTCGATGGCATAGAGACCACGCGAACGTGTTTACCTTGCTCAGTCAGTGCAGCGGCTGCATCCATTGCCAATTGTACTTCGCTACCAGTTGCGATCAGGATCAGTTCTGGTGTACCCGCACAGTCTTGCAGTACATAAGCACCTTTAGCCACATTAGCTAATTGCTCAGCGGTACGCGCTTGAGCTTTCAGGTTTTGACGGCTGAAGATCAGTGACGTAGGTGCATTACGGCGCTCAATCGCAGCTTTCCAAGAAACTGCCGTTTCTGCCGCATCACATGGACGCCATACGGCCATATTTGGCGTCATACGCAGGTTAGCTAATTGCTCAACTGGCTGATGCGTTGGGCCATCTTCACCTTGACCGATAGAGTCATGGGTATAAACGAAGATGTTTTGAATGCCCATCAGCGCCGACATACGTACTGCGTTACGAGCATATTCCATGAACATCATGAACGTTGCGCCGTAATTGATGAAACCACCATGCAGCGAAGCACCGTTCATAATGCCGCTCATGCCGAATTCACGCACGCCGTAGTAAATGTAGTTACCAGCTGGATCGTCTTGAATACCTTTAGAACCTGACCACAGTGTCAAGTTAGAACCCGCTAAGTCAGCAGAGCCGCCTAACAGTTCAGGCAACATAGCGCCAAATGCACCGATGGCATTTTGTGAGGCTTTACGGCTCGCAATACCTTCGGCTTTGTCCTGTGATGCTTGCACGAATGCCTGCGCTTTTTCTTCGAAATCAGCCGGTAATTCACCTTTCAGAACGCGACGCTCATATTCAGCAGCCAGTTCTGGGTGAGCAGCGCGATATGCTGCAAACTTCTCGTTCCACGCCGCTTCACGGGCAGCACCGGCTTCTTTGGCATCCCAACCCGCATAAACGTCAGCAGGGATTTCGAATGGCGCATGTGGCCAGCCAAGGAATTCACGGGCTGCTGCGATTTCCGCATCGCCTAGTGGCGCGCCGTGGCAATCGTGGCTGCCTGATTTGTTAGGTGAACCAAAACCGATAATGGTTTTGCAGCAAATCATGGTTGGTTTATCAGTAACGGCTTTCGCCGCTTCGATAGCAGCACGGATTGCCGCGCTATCGTGACCATCAACACCGGCAATCACATGCCAGCCGTAAGCTTCAAAACGCTTTGGCGTATCATCGGTGAACCAGCCTTCAACATGGCCATCGATAGAAATACCGTTGTCATCCCAAAATGCGACCAGTTTACCTAAACCTAAAGTACCGGCTAATGAACAGGCTTCGTGGGAAATACCTTCCATCAAACAGCCATCGCCGAGGAAGCAGTAAGTATAGTGATCAACGATATTGTGACCATCACGGTTAAACTGTGCCGCTAAGGTTTTCTCAGCAATCGCCATACCGACAGCGTTGCTGATGCCCGCACCGAGTGGACCCGTTGTGGTTTCAACACCTGGGGTGTAACCGTATTCTGGGTGACCCGGTGTTTTAGAATGCAATTGACGGAACTGTTTTAGCTCTTCAATTGGTAATTCATAACCAGTCAGGTGAAGTAAAGAGTAGATCAGCATTGAACCGTGACCGTTAGAGAGGATAAAACGATCTCTATCTACCCATTTCGGATTGTTCGGGTTGTGCTTAAGGAAATCATTCCACAGCACTTCAGCAATATCTGCCATACCCATTGGGGCGCCGGGATGGCCTGAATTTGCTTTTTGAACTGCATCCATACTTAACGCACGGATTGCGTTTGCGAGTACTTTACGGGAAGACATGCTCTCTCCTGCTTGTTTGTGGGGTCTAGCGGGCAATTTGGATGCATATTTTCCCCTACATGCCAGTGTGACGCAAACTAAAATTGCCATTCACTCAGCAAAAGATGGCCGAATATGTACCCAAACAACCTGAAGATGCAGGATTCAGGTAGCTTGAGTATATAAGTCGCAGAAATAAGCTAGTCACTTTGCTCGCGTTTACTTGAGAGGGCATAGCAAGGATCACTTATAATGGAGAAATAAATTTCTCAAAAACATAGTAAACTTAATACCATGAAATATAAGTAAAATAACCTATTTATGGCAGGGCGTAGTCGTTTTCAGGTCACAATCTGAGAGGATTTTTTATTATCGGGGGTGATCGGCAATCGGATTTAAACTAAAATAGCCGTCTAGATGTAGATGCTTCTACACGTTTGAATGCTAACGACGAGATTTTCCTACTATGGCAAAGCACTTGTTTACTTCTGAGTCGGTCTCAGAAGGTCATCCCGATAAGATTGCAGATCAGATTTCTGATGCTGTGCTAGATGCAATTCTGGCTCAAGATCCAAAAGCACGCGTAGCGTGTGAAACTTATGTCAAAACCGGCATGGTATTAGTCGGTGGCGAAGTCACTACCTCTGCCTGGGTTGATATTGAAGAAATCACCCGTAAAACGGTGCGTGAAATTGGTTATACCCATTCAGATATGGGATTTGATGCAGACTCGTGCGCAGTATTAAACGCCATTGGTAAGCAATCACCCGACATCAATCAAGGTGTAGACCGCGCAGACCCTGCAGAGCAAGGTGCTGGCGATCAAGGGTTAATGTTTGGTTATGCCAACAACGAAACTGACATTCTGATGCCTGCACCTATCACCTATGCTCACGCATTAGTGAAACGTCAGTCTGAAGTGCGTAAAAATGGCACGCTACCTTGGTTACGCCCAGATGCGAAAAGCCAAGTCACTTTTGCCTATGATGATGGCAAAATTGTCGGTATCGATGCAGTTGTGTTATCGACTCAACACAGAGATGACGTTTCACAAGCCGACTTAATTGAAGGCGTGATGGAAACCATCATCAAGCCTGTATTACCGGCTCAATGGTTAAACAAAGACACTAAGTTCTTTATCAACCCAACTGGCCGTTTTGTTATCGGTGGTCCAGTAGGCGATTGCGGCTTAACGGGTCGTAAGATCATCGTTGACACCTACGGCGGCATGGCCCGTCATGGTGGTGGCGCATTCTCTGGTAAAGATCCATCAAAAGTGGATCGTAGCGCGGCATATGCTGCACGTTATGTGGCAAAAAACATAGTTGCAGCAGGTCTTGCTGATCGCTGTGAAATCCAAGTGTCTTACGCTATTGGTGTAGCAGAACCTACCTCTATCAGCATCGAGACCTTCGGTACCGGTAAAGTGTCTGAAGAAGTGCTGATCAAGTTAGTCCGTCAACACTTTGAACTGCGCCCATATGGCTTAACGGCCATGCTAGATTTAGCACGTCCAATTTATCAAGCGACCGCCGCTTATGGCCACTTTGGTCGCAGCGAATTCCCATGGGAAGCGACTGATAAAGCCGAAATATTGCGCGCTGACGCGGGTCTATAGTCTTAATTCATTTCAATTTTTACACTTAAGGCCCATAAAAAACCGCTACCCAGCGGTTTTTTTATGTCTAACATTTAGTTAGATTAATAGTGCTAAGACAAATATGGCAAGATAAAAAGCAGCATATACACAGACCATTAGAGTGTACTGATCCCATGACCAATAACGCCATCTTATTACAGCAACTTCAATCTTGTGCATGGGCAGCCAACGTAGGTCTGCCAGAGGAAACAGCAAAAACATACGGCACATTAGAGGAGATCGCCGCTTTTCTTGAATCCGATCCTGAAGCCTTTTTTGAAACACCTTACGAAATCCAATATGAAAGCCTGTGTGTAACTGATCATGACTTGGCAAATTCGTTAAAAACAAAGGCAGTAGTAAATGATGTGCATGCTTGGATTTCTGACAGCGAAGTCGATGAAATTTCTAAGTCAGCTTACCTCGCCACTTGGAAAATTATTCCCGTTGCAGAAATATGCGCGCTGACATCCGATGACGCTAATACGCTCGCAACACTGCTCCTAGCTGACGTTAAACTTTCAGCCTTTACGAGTGAACGCCTATCTTGGTATCTCTGTGGAAGAATACCCTTTGGTTATATTGGTACTTACCCAAACGGGCAATGGCTGATTCTTTAGGCTTATACGCTAGCACCTTTAATGTTTCTGACTTCATCTAGGATCTATTGAGCTTTCGAGAATGATTTTTAGAGAGCATGCCAAGATTGATACTAACCAATGCACGCAGGGAAACGCTATTTCATTTAATGAAAAGCACAGGCCATGTTTATGATAAACCTGAACATAGACAAATATTCGAAGGCATTCTTTACCGCCTTCTAACAGGTATCCCTTGACAAGATTTACCCAAAGAGTTGGGCCATTGGAGTACGGTCTTTAGAGGGTTTCATTTATGGTTTTAAAAGACATTCAGGCCTATTTATTCAAAGCTTTAGCGAAAATGGCCGACACGGAATGGGTCTTTATTGATGGCTCGATAGTGCAGACTCACCAGCACAGGGCAGGTGCACTGAGTAATGAGTAATGAGAGTTACCCTATTGTTTAATTGATAGTGGATACCTTTATCAAACGGGTAACTCTCAGTTTTATCTATCGCCCATGAATATCAAATAATGGCTAATGCACAGGGTATTCGTTTAGAAACGTACATTCATACCAACCCAGAAGTTACGGGCCTTATCTTTGTTATTGAAATCATCAACGTAAGATGCTGTGTATCCGTTTTGGCCATTGTCGTCAGAGACACAAGTTGTGCTAGTGTCACTACATTCGGTGAAGACAATATCGTATGAAGTAAAATCTTTATCAAACAAGTTATTTACTCGCATGTTGAAGGTGACAAACTCACTCGCCTGATAAGAACCACCAAGATGGAACACGTTATAACCCTTATAGTAGAGTGCAGCATCATTAATGATATCCCAAGAGCGATAACGTTTAGCACGGTATTCAGAGGTCAAGAATACGTTAAATGAGTCGGTCAACTCCCATTTTAATGTCGCGTTTACCATATGCTTGGCACTGTTGCCGAGTGGACGGCCTTGCTCTGCACCGCTTTTCTGCTCGCTATCTGTGTAGGTATAATTAGCATTTAACGTTAAGGCATCTAGAATTTCCCAACGTCCCGCGAGCTCAGCACCTTGAATAGTAACTTTATCTATGTTGACTGTTTTGCTACTGACTGCATAACCTAAATCAGCATATTCACCCGCATCGGAACATTCTATGCTCGTACCTTTACCACAGGGTTGTGAAGCAATCTTATCGTCAAAGTCATTTTTAAAGATAGTGACGTTAAAATTATGGCCATCTGGATGAGACCAATACAGGGCGACTTCGCTGGACACACTGGTTTCAGCTTCGAGATCTGGGTTACCAAATTGCGGTGAGGTTCCTTGGCCACCAAAGCCAACGACACCATCATACAATTGTGTGGTTTTAGGTGTTTTAAAACCTGTGCTCACCCCACCCTTTACAGTCCACTCATTATTAATGGTGTAAACGCCGTATAGACGTGGGCTGAGTTGATTGCCAAATATTTCATGATCATCATGACGTAAACCCGCAGTAACAGATAAATCAGAAGTCATGCTCCATGTATCTTCAGCAAAAACAGACCACATATTGTGTTCTTGTACTGCGCCCGGCGTACCTTCTTCCATACCAAATACACCGTCTTTCAACTCACCACGAATCACCTGCGCACCCGTCACTGCGACATGATTTCCTGCAGCTTCAAATGGAATATCGAGTTTCATATCAAGCGTATATTGATTACTTGCCATTTCGCGTTTAGGTCTAGGCAGGAAAGTGGATTCAGCAATCGCTTTACGTTCGGCTTCAGTCATGCCGGTGTAATCCTCTTTACCGTCAATCATCTGCAGTAGTAATACTCGTTCAGCAGTGGTAAATGGCAGTGTGCGGCCATTATTTTGTGTGTCTACATAGGATAGTGACACAAAGCTTGTACCAAAATCCCAAGCACCTTCATGGGTTAATGCCCAAGCATCACGGGTAAATTTTTGAGTCTCGCTGTAGCCCGCTCGCGGATTTGATCGTCTTGCCCATTCACCACCGCTGGCTAGACAAGCAGCCTCACGGGAACCTACGCCGCCTTTACAGAAGTTACTGGCAATCCAGAGACTATCGATATTATCAACAGTACCAAGCGGATACTCGCGTTCACCGTTATCATTGATCAGTGGCGTATTATCATAATCTTGAGATGAGGAATCTAAATCAAACCAAATTTTGTGATGTTCATTTAGCGTCCAACTTAAACTCCCACCTAACATATGATTTTCGTTATCGACGGTTTTACCGCCACCACCAAAACCGAGTGAACGAGTGCGTACTTCTCCATTGGGATAATCTACTGGTGCGTACTCTGGTGTAGACCCCATTCGATCATAGATACTGCCATGAATCGATAACCCAAGAACGCCTTTAATGAGGGGACCCATCACGCTGAAATCGGTAGTGATATCTTCACCATAGGCATCATTGGTTTGATGAGTTCGGCTGTGAGTGATAGAGCCAGACCATTCGTCGCCCACTTTTTTAGTGATGATGTTCACCACACCACCTAGAGCATCTGCACCGTATAACGTTGATGCTGGCCCACGAATAACTTCAATTCGATCAATAGCATCAAGTGGTGGTACATGACCAAATTGATTGCCACCAAAACTGTTTGGATAAATATCACCATGGTTATTCTGACGCTTACCATCGACAAGGATTAAGGTATAGTCAGATCCCATACCGCGTAGACTGATGGTACCTTGCCCTGTTTTATCACGGGTTTCACCAATATCAACCCCTTCCAAGTCACGCACTGCATCTAGGAGAGTGGTATAAGGTTTTATCATCAAATCTTCTTGGGTGATAACAGAAATACTGGCAGGTGCATCAACCAATTTCTGTTCATATCCAGAGGCAGTAACAACCATAACTTCCATTTTTCTGTCGGGAGCCTCTTCGGCTTGGACAAAATTACCCGCAAATACAGCGGTAATGGCAACTGCCAAGCAAGTTTGACGAAATAACATAAACCTCTCCTGTTTAGTAAACTTAGTTTACAAATGCAACCTGCAAATGATTTCGCGAATGATAATAATTAACATTAGCAAGATCAATAAAAAGTTGAATACAACAGAAATAACATTTACGTTTTATAAAGTAATCACATTCCAGAAAGAGTTTTTGATATGAACTTTGAAGTTATTAGTGAAGAAAATATCGCGATTGTGGATGCGCTGGTAGACGGCGTTCGGCAATATAATGCTGGGCTCTTAGGACCCGAGAAATCAGTACCTTTGACTGTCATTGCACGTGATGAAGCTGGCAAGTTGATTGGTGGTGTGGGTGGCCGGACTATCTATAAAAACTTCTTAATCAATGTTGTCTGGGTTGATGACCAAACCAGAGGCACTGGGCTTGGGCATAAACTGATGGCACTTGCCGAAGCTGAGGCGAAACAGCGGGGTTGCTTGGTAGCTCAAGTGGATACCTTATCGATTCAAGCACCTGTGTTTTATGAAAAACAAGGGTTTGAGATCATAGGCACTGTCACCACTGACCCTCAGCGCATCTTTCTGATGAAGAAGTATTGATCAAAAAAGCGATTGAGAAACGGACTGAATTAACACACTCAGCAATGATCGAAATGGGCGTTTTGCATGCACAGTAGACCGATCTGCTCTTGGGATAAAATGGCGCACTCCAACGCCTTTTTTGTATTCGCGCGGCTGACTTGCGCATCGCTCAGTTGCGTTATCGTCGCCGAATAGGCATTGATTCGGCCACAATCGAGCCAAATATCTCCCACTTGTACCCAATAATGTTGCAATGCACCTAAGTCAGATAAAAACTCGACTTCAAATCCCCTCGCCTCATACTCATAGTGAGCGCATTCAGATAAGACTATCCTCAAGCTGTCCCAAGCCGATAAATTGACTTCGGCATAGGCCGTTAATAGTGACTCAACAAATTGTACTTTCATGTATTTATCTCCGTTATTTAACCTGAACTCAGGTTATTTACACAGTAGAGATTGAATCCTTAATTTCTATCATCGAACAACTAAGCTTGGGTCTTTGCCGCCATTAAATAGTAATCCCGCGCTGAGACGGTGAAAAAATCCACTACCTGCATGTGCGCTTTTCCCGAGTGGGCGGCAAAGGAGCGTTCATTATCTTCGGCGATAAAGGTCAACATATAGCTAAAATGCGGGGCAACTTGGCGACGAATTTCACTGACTAATGCCTCAAAAATCCCTTGTCCACGGTAGGCTTGCTGCACCCAAATCGGCCCGTATTGGCATGAGTTAGTCTTAGTTAATTTTGGTCCATCCCAATCGAGTTGCGGCAAACGATTCAACAAAGTGCGATAAATGGGCCAATGTTCGAAAAATCCCCAACGGCCGGCAATCACATAACCGACGATCTGCTGCTCAACCTGCGCCACTACGACCCAATGATGCTGCACTAATTCGCTCAATTCACTGTGGGAAAAAGCTTGCCCTTGCAGTCCCATATTGGCGGAAGCTAGTTCGTCATTGAGATGTTTTTTCTCTAGCATCGCTAATAAATCAACATCTTGGGGTAAGGCTAATCTAATCTTCACAGTGTTCTCACGGCATCATCTTGGCTTTAGGCCCAATTTAAGGCCGTCAGTATACTCGGTTGGATTAATAGACACAGCTAGAACAAGGTATTATTTAGTGCCTTGATTTGCTAAATCCCCTTTTATTTCCCAAACTTAATGAATATTTAGCCCTAGTTAGGCGTTTGTATGTTGCCCGAAACCATTAATCCCAACTTGAGTTTACTTGATAGCGACAATCAACAAGTGAATCTCACTCGCTGGATGCACCAATGTGAGCTAATCAACAGCTATTACAACACTAACACGGTTTTTATATTCCAAAAGACCAGCGCAGGATTTGAGATCATTGTCAGCGCAATCACTGAAACACCACAATTTACCGCAGGTACTTTGTACTCCGCAGAACTCGAACTTTTTAAACAGATACAAAATAGCCAACCCGACGGTTTATATCAAAACCTCGGCAGCTTTATGTTGGATGATTTACCACGGGATTTTGATGGCATTCAGCACATTCTCTCGCGCCCAATAGCTTGGCCCGATGGCAGCCAATTTGGCGCCCTGTGCGTACTCAACCCACATATGGCAGATCCACTAGCCAATGCCGCTATGCTCGAACCGTTTCAGATATTGCTGCAACAGGAATTATCTCTGCTGTGCCAGAACCATCGCATTGAATCCCTTTCGATGCGCGACCAAGAAACCGGCATGCTCAATCATTATGGTTTTTTGATGATGGCGCCAAGACAGCTCAATTTAGGCCGCCGCTTTGGTGCCCATGCAGGCATCATCTTTTTTGAATTACTGAGTCCGGATAACACGCCCATCCCCCTCGAAGATAATCACCACAGGCTATTAGGCAAGTTGATCCAAGATACGATACGGACCGCCGACGTTGCCGCCCACTACAACACCACGCAATTTGTGGTACTGGCCTTTGTCGATGGTGAGCGGGATATTCAGCATATTATGAAGCGGGTAGAAAAACAGCTAGAACAACAAAACCACCAGCTTAAACTCGATGCGAGTTACAGTTTCTTCACTCCAGAATCCAGCGCCAAACTCGCGCCCATGATGGAACTTGCGCGGGGTAAACTCGATTCAATGCAACCACCAAAGCCAGAGGTTGAAGACACGCCAGTTAAGCCCGCTATAGACTCAAGCTTATACGATAATCCCGCCGCAGATTCGGCGGCGCTTTGATTTAATGAAATTTAAGCTTAATTAGGCAGTACAAAATTACTTAGAATGCTCATCTTGGCGCTTCGCCCATTGTATAAACAGCACCACAGGATAGGGCGACATTAAGACCAACCCTAAACCAATCAGACTTGAGATCAATAACATGCCGCTTATCTCTAGACTCCATTGCGTCAACATATAAAACCCAAGTCCACAAACTAGCATCAATACACCTAACCGATGTAAAAACTTCAACAAATTCAGAGTACTTTTAAATGAGCCTGTCATATAAACCCCTTTAGATCTTACGAAAAACTTGTCACACTATGGCCATAATCATGGAAAAAGGAACCGCAACGATGTTAAAACAAACATTCATCTTAGGTGCATTACTCTTAGGCATCACCGCCTGCCAAAGTGCCGATATAGCCCCAAATGATACCATTCCATTAGAAGGCCGCTGGCACATTGAAATGGTCCAAGGCCAACCGACTATCGATTACAGCCCAGCGCAAATCACCTTTGAGGCCGAAGGTAAATTACATGGCAACAACAGCTGCAATAACTTTTTCGGTCAATATACTCAGCAAGGCGAAGAGCTTAAGCTATCTCCTGCCGGTAGCACAATGAAAGCCTGTGTGGATGCCCTAATGCAGCAAGAGCACAAAGTGATGCAAGCTATGCCATTAGTTACCAAAGCAAAATTAGTGCAAGGCCGACTTACCTTACTTAACAGCGACGACAAGCCAGTGTTAGTGTTAAGCCAAATGAAGTAACCATAAAACTTGTCAGCATAAAAAACCGCCAATGGCGGTTTTTTAGTTAACGAACCAGCAATAAAAGGTCCCTATGCTTTGACACTCTTAGCCGCTGCAATTTCGAGGGCGATATTCTGTTCGGCTATTACGGCGCTTTGATCTATGTCGGCATTATAATGCGCCATATCCAGCTCATCTTCAGACTTTGCAATAACAGTCGTCGCCACTAAGTCACCGGAGACGTTTACCACAGTACGCACCATATCTAAAATACGGTCAATTCCCGCAATCAATGCCACTCCTTCTAAGGGAAGCCCTACGGTTGTGAGTACTAAAGTCAACATCACTAAACCCGCACCGGGCACACCCGCAGTACCAATAGAGGCCAACGTCGCCGTTAAAATAATGGTGAGATAATCGACGACAGTCAGGTCGATACCAAACGCCTGTGCCACAAACAGTACTGTGACCCCTTGGTATAACGCTGTGCCATCCATATTGATTGTGGTGCCTAGCGGTAACACGAAGCTAGAGATCTTCTTATGAACTCCCAAATTTTCACTCGCACACTTCATACTCACAGGGAGCGTGCCTGCAGAGCTCGACGTGGTAAACGCCACTAACATGGCATTGCTAATCCCTTTAAAAAACTGCAGCGGGCTTAACTTCGCAAATCCGCGCAGTAACAAACTATAGAATCCAATCACATGAATAATACAGCCAAGGTACACAGCAATAATGACTTTGATCAGTGGCCAGAGCATATCAATCCCATACTCCCCCGCTACCCAAGCCATTAGACCAAATACACCGTAGGGTGCGAGCTTCATCACCATGTCGGCCATTTTATACATGGCCTCAGCTAAACTTTCGAACACTTTAATTGCAGGTTTTCCATGCTCGCCAATCAGCACTAAGGCGATACCTAAAACAATCGCAAATACTATAACTTGCAAAATTTGCCCGCTTGCTAAAGCCGCAATAGGGTTCGTCGGTACTATGTCGATCAAAGTATCGACTAAAGAAGGTATTTCTTTGGCAGTTTGAGCCGCGCCATCTGCCAATGACAAACCTAAACCAGCACCGGGTTGAAGAACATAACCGACAATTAAACCGATAGTGATCGCGATAGCCGTGGTAAAGAGATAAAAAGCAAAAGATTTAAAACCAATACGCCCCATCTTGTTCGTATCCTGCATCGAAGTGACGCCCACAATCAGTGAGCAAAACACCAATGGCACAATCAGCATCTTAATGGAATTAACAAACAAGGTGCCTATCGGCTTTAAGTGAGTCGCTTGCTCGCCGAAGATGATGCCCACTAAAATACCTAGCACCATACCGATAACAATTTGCAGCCACAGCGGCACTGACATCCAGCGAGACCAAACACGGCCTAATGCTGACGACTTTTGTTTTGTCATATTGATAACCTTGAATTCAAAACTATGATGGGGCAAAGACCAAAACTAGCACGCTAGTTTCTCAGTCTAAATGGGGCAATCGCCGAGTCTAGCAGAGGGGTTTTAATCGAGGGATGATCTGGGTCACGTTGAGCTAAACCGCCTTAAAATCAGTAATATTAACCAAACCAACTTTGTTAAATTGGCCGCTGAAATGTTAGTTTTCCTGCTTAAGCATCAAAATATTCTGTGACTTTTTTTGGTGCTATTTGCTGACGATAAAGCGACGCAGGCGGTTGCTCACGCTCAATCAAATAACTCCAATAATCGTCATCAAAACCACTGAAAATAAAGTCGGACTTACCGTTAGCTTTTAAGACTAACCACCACCAAACTAAACCCCATAAACCAAAGCTCAACAGCGTTAAAATAAAATGCAGACGATGATTTATCTGTTCATCAGCAGCAATATCATAGACGGGTAAAATCTTAAGTTTATAGCGGCGAGTAGACTTAATAAATCCCATCATTAACTCACTTAGTTCAGCGAAAGGACACTAGAGATAAGCCTAGCAGATAAGACTTTAGTCGTACAAATATCCACAGCAATAAATAATATCAGTGCCTAACCTGCCACTGCCAAACTCGTTATCCCTCGTCGTTCCATGCTAAAGTGAATCACAAAATGTTGTTTACTAAACAAGAGCGGTATTGCCAAATAACCGCCTAGGAGTTGTAGTATGTTGATTCGTAAAGCTAAGGCTCAAGACCTAATCGCCTTAGTGCAGTTTAATCAGGCCATGGCCCAAGAAACCGAAGGCCTAGCCTTAGATGAAGCGACACTGACTCGAGGTGTGGGCACGCTACTTGAGAGCCCGCAAAAAGGGTTTTACCTGGTCGCTGAAATCGCAGGTGAGCTAGTCGGCTCGCTCATGGTGACATTTGAATGGAGCGATTGGCGCGCCAAGGATTATTACTGGATCCAGAGTGTGTATATTCGCCCGAAAAATCGTCGCCAAGGCATCTATGCCAAACTCTACAGCGAAGTCAAACAACTGGCCGAAGCCAATGGCGGTGCCGCAAGCTTCCGTTTATATGTCGAGCAAGAAAACCTCGCCGCACAGCAGACCTATCAAGCGTTAGGGATGAAGCAGAGTTACTACTTAATGTACGAAGAAAAATAAGCGATTCAAATGTTATACGTAATAAAAAAGGATCGGGCCAATGGCACGATCCTTTTCTTTTTACGACTCACGATTCACATTCAAACCGCGTTCCTACTAAGATTAAAACTTAACGAAAGAAACCAAACAGAATAGCCGTCATTGCCAATAAACCCGCTATAACCACGAAGATATTGCTGATGCGACCACGGTGCGCTTTTAATGCTGGCACTTTGTATACAGCGTACATAGGCATCAAGTACAGGATAGCCGCGATAATTGGGCCACCTAAAGCTTCAATCATATTCAAAATACTTGGGTTTTTGATTGCCACGGCCCAAATCGTCACAAACATAAACACCAGAATAAATTTGTTGATTTTTTGCTCTGAAATGCCTTTTTTATTCGTGTCTAACTGCTTAACAATAATCCCCTTCATGCCTTCTGTCGCGCCCATGTAATGGCCAAAGAAAGAAGACACAATTGCGATAAAGGCAATTAATGGACCAAAGTAGCTCACAAAACCACTTGAATGCACGTTGGCGAGATAAGACAAAATCGGCAGATTCTGAGCTTTCGCTTCGGCCAATTGTGCTGGTGATAATGACAACACACAAGAGAACACAAACAACATCACAAAGCCCACTAACATCATGGAAGTATTACGTAAAATAACATCAGCTTTGCGAGAAGCATTCGCGCCATGGTCACGTTTCAATGACACAGAAAACTGCGAAATCGCTGGAGAATGGTTAAAGGCAAACACTAAAACTGGAATCGTTAACCAAACTGTGCCTAAAAATGCACCCGCTTCTGGTACAACGAGTAAAGCATCCATTTTCCATTCAGGGATCAGGTAGATAGACATAAAGGCCAAAATACCCACCAGCGGATACACCAGCAATTGTGTCACTTTGAGCATGAATTTCTCACCTGCGACCATGACAGCCATCATACCGAGGATCAATACACCCGATAGAATGAAGCGTGGTGGCGATGCCATGCCTAACTGATTGACGATAAAGCTATCAACAGTGTTGGTAATACCTACACCGTAAATTAATACAATCGGATAGATAGCAAAGAAATACAGTACGGTAATGGCTTTACCCGCGCCAACACCAAAATGCTCTTCAACTACTTGAGTAATGTCGCTACCAGGAATGCTTGATGAACAAACAAAACGAGATAAACCACGGTGGGCAAGATAGGTCATAGGACCGATGATCACTGCCATTAACACAAGAGGCCAAAAGCCGCCCATGCCCGCATTGATAGGTAAAAATAAAATTCCAGCGCCAACGGCAGTGCCGAACAAACTCAACATCCAAGTCGTGTCTTGGCGAGTCCAAGGTAAGTGTTTCGTTGAATCTAGATTCTGTGTGCTTTGAGGTGTTCCAAGAACACTGGTCGCATCTTTTTGCATATAAAAGTTACCTTACGGTGTGACTAGCATAATAAATTCGCGCTAAGGATAACCAAAAAAAGCCCATAAAAGTTGATCTGACACGGCTTTATGTAAGGGAATTTCATAATAAACTGATATTGAGATCTAGATCGCTGATTTAATGTAATAAGTTTTCAATAAAGCATCAAAACATATACATAAAAAGCCACTTAAAAACACAAGGTATTCACCTCAAGCCAAATCCAGTGACATTGCATAAGCGCCGAGAAAAACAGCTAACCGGGCGTGCGTCACAAAAATCAACAAAATGAGACTAGTCGCCGCATACTCACACCTAAGGTAGATCGAGATCACAGTCGTTAATGTTAAATTTTTACAAATCGCTATCAGTCGCAAACACGCATAAAAAACGGCTCATCCAGATTCAACTCCGAAGTGAGCCGCTAACGATTAAAGCGCAAAATCTGACTTATGGTTTTTGTAGTGTCAACTCAGTCGTCGACACTACAGCAGGGGCTATGTCAGCCTCTTTGAACAACAAAGGACGGAAGCTTTTAGCACTCGAGTACAAGATACTTTGATCGGCAAACGCAGGCATTAAGATATTACTCGACTCAGAGTAAGTTAAAATCCCCCGCGCCACAGGCCCCTCGTCGGTAAAGTTCACCGCCATCATCCAACTTGAACCATAACGCACTTGATACCCTTTCGCCGTTAAGCCAGAACTCATTGCCTTGCCAGTGACCACATCCATCGCAGCTGCATATTTGTGCTGCGGGATCAAAGTGTCATCACCCGACAAACTGGTTGAAAACACGTTGAATCCACCTTCAGCATTATGACTACCCGGCCAAGGTAAACGCGACCCACTTGGCGTTCCATCTGGCAGAGATTTCTCCACAAATTGCACATCCCCCAATGGCGCATCTAAGGCAAAGCCTGCGGCTTCAAGGTTAAGCGCACTGTGAGCCAAGGCCTTTAAGGCACTGCCATCCGTAGTCAAGGTTTTAGGTGTCGTTGCCGCATTAGCGGGATCGAATCCTTGGGTCAACATGGTTGTTTGGCTGAATAGATGGGCAAATTCACGTAGTAAAGCACCACCTTTACTGTCGTTATCTTGCTTACCGTTCCACGCCTTTAATGCCGCACAAGCCGAAGAGATATCCTTAGATAAACTCGCCGACACCACCACAGGTGTACTGCCTTGGGCATCACACTGGGCAATCAAGTCAGGCAGCACTAACTCGGCGAGATAACTGCGATTCGACAGCACAGCCGCTTCGAGTTCTTCCAAGCTGAACTTGCCATCAGCCCCCGCGGCGTCCTGCATTAAACTCAAGCCCATCCGTGTACGTAGTGATAGCTGTCCAGCCTCTGCGCCGTACATAGGCGAGAAGTAAGTCAGCGGTTCATTCAAGTTGGTCGACCAAAAGGAGTCATTGGAGTTTTGCACAAAGTCGCTGCGCTCAAGCTTGGGCGCACGCTCATAGGGCGTTGGACCATCGAAGCTAAACAGTGAAGTGTTACCGGGTAAAATCGTAAATCCGGCTTTTGCCTTAGCCGCTTTAATATCCGGTGAGGTTTTTAACAACACAACTGCCGATTCAGATAATCCTGGCACAGTTGAGTCGTCGATATAAAAAGCATTGCCCTCTTTATCGGCGTACATAGTGTTATTGAAGATGACACCATCGTAGTCCTTAAATGCCTGTTGGAACTCTTCTTTGTTCGTCGCCATGTTCATGGCTAACCAATGGTCAACAGGGTCCATAGTGCCCATATTGGCATCTTGGATCATAAAGGCACTGCCATCATCCCAACCAAAAGGCGCTAAAGCTGGCGGAGCTTCGACCATAGGGCCTTTGGCCGTAGTATAAATATCTTTCTCGGCGACCAGCATGCCCGCAGGACCTGCATTCACTAGAACCGATACAGTCTCTTTGGTGATAGGCATAGGTTTACCATCAAACAAATACTGCATCCGATCACCCGAGACTAACTCAAGGTTAAACATCACAAAATGCTCAGCGGTAGAGAAGGTATGAGTCCAAGCGAGATCTTTATTGAAACCAATATTAATCGGTCCAGGCATACCCACTAACGAGCCGCCCATCATATCTAAATGCCCTGGGATCGTAATATGGGATTGCCAAAAACGCAGGTTACCCGTATGCGGGAAATGCGGATTACCTAGCACCATGCCCTTACCATTTTCAGTTTTATCCTTGCCTAAACCCCAACCATTTGAACCTAAATCGCGGGGATTGGTTTCTGGTGTCGTGATACGAGCCGCGCGGGCAATCAACTTAGACTGCATATCGGCCACAAACGCAGTTTGATCTTGGCTAGGCGCGGGCCCAACGATACGCGGCATGTATTCCTGTGCATCTCCTGGGTTAGCGTAAAAAATCAGATCGAGAAAGTTAGCTGCGCCCGGTAATAAGGCGATAGAAAACAAATAAGTCACCACATCTTCTGGCACTATGGGTTTCACCCAAGGCTGACCACCACAGAAAGGTTCTGCCGTTTGTGTGCCCGCTTCGACATCAGCAAGATATTGGTTATAACCAGAGGCAAAACCTTGGATAAGTGCCCGAGAGTTTTCACTAAATTTCGGCCATTTTTCTTCGGCTTGCGCTCTGATCTTTAACGCTTTATAGGCAAAATCTGAGATAAGGTTACCGTTATCTTCCGCCGTAGGTTGACCCGTAGTGAAGTCAATCGACGCATGGGGGCCAAAGTACATAGAACGCTGTGAGTTCGCCTTGATAAAACCATCGGCTAATACACATAAGTTGTCCTGTGCCTGCGCATAACCACTACCAAAACCTAAACTTTCTAAGTTGTCGGCTTGGATATGCGGCACGCCGTAGGTAGTACGACGAATACTGGCTTTGAGTAAACCATTGGGGGCAAAAGCTTGCAGTTGAGTTTCAGGTTCGGTAGGCGTAGTGCTATCTTCGCTATCGTTACAGCCGGTCAGTATTACACCGCAGGCCATTCCCATAGCAATCACGAGTTTGTTGAATTTCATTATTATTATCTCTTGGTTTTGGTTCCTTCAATGACATAGCCTTACTGCCTATTCCAGCCCAAATTACTGAAGGAGCAATAGTTGCATGTCGCTTCCTAGTCCCTAAGGCTGGCTATTGCCTCCCCTACTGTTGGCTTTTTTACTGAGCTTCGCCGACGACTGTGGCAGAATAGAAAACCCAAACGCTTAGACACCTCAGACCATTTAAGCAATGATTCAAACGAGCGTCCACATTAAAAGCTGAAATAAACAACTTATATGCAACAAAACATTATCAAGATAAAAGTGGGTTCTAAAAACCCTGTAAAAATCAACGCGGCAACCAAAGCGATGGCACAACTGTTCCCTGACAGCATCATAGAAGCCAGCGGTATGGATGCACCTTCATGTGTTGCGGCGCAGCCAATGACAGATCTCGACACTCGCCAAGGGGCGATTAATCGGGTGCACTACTGTCAACAACAGGATCAACAAGATACTCAAGCCGACTACTATTTTGCGATGGAAGGCGGTGTCGATTGTTTCGACTTTGGCCCAGCCACATTCGCCTATATCGCCATTGGGCATAAAGATCAGCTTGCCATTGGCCGCAGCGCAATTTTACCTTTGCCAATGCAGGTTTATCGGGCATTAGAAGCAGGCGAAGAACTCGGGCATGTGATGGATAGATTGTTCAATACTGTCAATATCAAACAAAAAGGCGGTGCCATAGGTTTGCTCACCCACGGCCACGCGACCCGTGAAAGTAATTACACCCAAGCGATTATTCTCGCCATGGCGCCGTTATTGAATCCTGATATTTACACAGTAGATTGTTAGTAATATGTTGCAAGAGGAATTAAAGCCCGCTAACTTAGTTGTGACATGCAACCAAACCTATTCGACTATGGCTCAAACAGACGCACCATTGGCTCAAGATCCCGCGAAGCCTGTGACTCAAACTAAGCAAACGACTGAGTCAGGCTCATCCGCCCAACTCAGGCATTTGTCTCGCTATCTGGTGAGAAATTTAGGCATGCTCAACGCCGCCTTTGGGGATTTACCCCTTTCGCCCGTGCAAGCCCATGCCCTGTTTGAGATAGGCAAGCAGCCCCTGACCATCAAAGAGCTTGCAAGCAAACTCAGCATAGATAAGTCCAATGCGAGCCGCGCTATCAAGCATTTGATCGATAAACATCTTGCCCAGAGTCAGGTACATCCACGGGACAGTCGCTGCTTAGTTGTGCAACTGACACCTGCGGGTAAGAAATTACTCGTTAAATTGGATACTCAGCAGAATCAATTATTCCAAGGGATCTTAGCCCAACTGACTCCATTGCAAACTTCACAAATCGAAGAGGCCCTCGTGTTATATAACCAAGCCGTACATAACGCCAAGCAGCAAAGTAGTTGTCACATTCGCCAAGCCACAGCCCAAGATGATGCCGCAATTGCCAAAGTCATCCGCGATGTTTCGGCCGAATACGGCTTAACCGCGGATAAAGGCTATAGCGTGGCGGACCCGACCTTAGATTGCCTAAGCCAGATCTACTCCCAAGCGGGCGCCAACTATTGGATTATTGAATTAGAGGGCCGCATTTTAGGCGGCGCCGGTATTGCGCCTTTAGCTAACAATGATGGCGTCTGCGAACTGCAAAAAATGTATTTTATGCCAGAAATCCGCGGCAAAGGACTCGCAAAACGCGTAGCGTTAATGGCACTCGATTTCGCCCGCGAAACGGGTTATCAAAGCTGCTATTTAGAAACCACCGCTGTACTAAATGAAGCCGTAAAACTCTATGAGAAATTAGGCTTTGTACATCTGTCGACTCCCCTAGGGAACACAGGCCACGACGCCTGCGAAATGCCGATGCTGCTAGATCTTAATCAATAAGATATGAAGCAGAATTCCAATCAAAGTAACAATGCCAAACATGTCATCATGCAACTTGTTTGGCATTATCAATTTGTATCACAAAATGTTATTCAAACAGGATCATTTTAATTATCAGTCTTAGGGCATAGTTTTTCTTAACTTAAATGCATTAATATATGGCAATTTTACCTCACTCAATTTTTAATAAATTGAAAGGTGTTTGATACCATTTTGTTAACGGCATTAAATAGGGAACATTATGCTCAGTTGGATTTTTAGTGATAAGAAACTCACACTTCGGGAAATATGCCTAGATAACACGCTTTCGACCTCGGCTAAAATAAAGAAAGTTGATCAATTTCTTGCCGATAGTGGAGATCTCAACTTTATTGATCTCAATGTTTCGCCCTGCAATATATTAGTTCCACTATCTTGCAGTCCTCAGTCCGATTTAGTGCTTATAAAATACTTGCTCAGCAAAGGCGCTAAAATAGAATGTAATGGTTTCAGTGCCTTGCATTCGGCTATTGAATATAACAACTCAGAACTCGTTACCCTATACCTAGACTCTAGTGCCAATCTTTACTTTCAAAATCAATATAGTAATTGCTGGCTCAACTATCTATTTCATCCTAATCCGCAATATATCTATCAAGACCATCAACGTAGAGACATGATCGACCTTCTACTTGCAGCTAACTTAGATATCAATAAACCGGTGAGCTTTTGGACTAATGGTGAATTAAATCACCCACTAGAAATATTATATGATGAACGCAATAAAGATCTGTTCCTGCATATCATTAATAAAGACATCCCATTAGAAACAGGTAAATTAAGTCTAATTGAAAATATTATTTCCTCGAGCGGATTCTGGGGGATTGAAGCCTTTGCTCCTTTAGTAAAACGCTTTCCTGTATTTAAAAAGTCCCGTTATATTATGGCCAACGACAGCAGCTTCTGGGACGATGCTAATCTATTAGAACTATGCGTTTACGCCAAAGCGCAAGACTACACTGAATACCTGTTAGACCATTATCCGCAGCTCAAAGCCGACTCCCACGCCAAAAGTTTGGTCTATGCGGCATTGACCTCAGAATTTGACCTTAGGATTATCGAAAAACTGATTAAGGCCACCGTCGATATCAATCGCATCTATAGGATGACACCGCCTGATGCCGACCATTCACCCTTACTCAACCAATATATTAATAATGCCCAATTTACCGATCCGAATAAACGGAGCTACATCTACCAAGCCCTTGAACTGTTGCTCAAATATGGCGCTAATCCAAATGCCGAATTTGTGAATACGGGTAAACCCTATGAGATGTTAGTCTGGTCGAATTTACGACTATTGGTTTATCCAATGGTCGAAAAGAAAACCTTTCTGCCCGAGTTTTTCGATCTATTCCTGCAATATGGTATGGATATCAATAAAAAATTTGGGGCGGTGGATGAACCAACCTTACTCACTATCTGCCAGCGTGGTTCAGGGAAAGAAGATCAAGCAACGCTTATCCAAGTGATGGAATATCTGCTCACCAAGGGGCTAGATTTAAGCCTCACCAATATCTACAACACTAACTATGTGTCCGCGGCAGCCATCTCCTGTCGAAGCCAACTACTTGAATGGCTCATTCACCAAGGCGGGGATATTTTTACCCATTGCGGTCACGATAACTCACCCATTCTACACAAGGCGATTTCGACCTACTGGTGGGATGAAATTACCGGCCCTATGCGGCGAAAAACCGTAGAACTCTTACTGCACCATGGAGCAAAGTTAGAAGAATTCTCAGTAGATGAGCAATTTACGCCATTAATGTGCGCCAGTTACTACGGCGCACAGTCCTGCGTAGAGGCGCTACTCGAACATGGCGCCAACCCAAATGCCATCAATGCCGAAGACACCACCCCAGCCCTTTGCGCTGTGATAGGCGGCAGTTCAATCGAGTTCCCCCGCTTTGAATCAACGGCGGTGCGGATCTTAAGACTATTGCAACAATATGGCGCCGACTTAACCGTGACCAATAGCTTAGGCAATAGCCCGCTAATAGCGGCTATTGAGCAAGAATATAAAGAGATTTTCGAAGCGCTGCTGCAAATAGCCTCCTACAGTGAAACTCAGCTTGAGCAAGCACTCAGCAAAGCCCTGCCGCAAAGCTATTTCCAGCGCCGCCTGCTACAAACACTGGGGCGCGAGATACCGCCAGCCCCCACAACCATAGCCCACAATCGCGCAATACCAGCAACAGCTTCGAGCAATGCCGATCCTATGACGGCCAATCCGCAAACATCTGAGGGGAATGTGATACCTGCCGCCGTCAAGCAAACCAAATTAGAGGTGAGTAATGCGGCGGCAAATCGAGATCAAATCCCAACGCTATTCGATCTCAAAACCAAAGTGCAGAGCTTTTTTAAACTGATCACCACCGATCCGACGATCACAGTTGAGCAACTCAATTCGGTAAGAGCCCTTATTGATCAATTGATTGAAAAGCTCGACAACTTTAGCTTTTTCCGCAATCAAGCGACAAAGGCCGAATTTGAGGAAGGTGTTCAAGAATATATCGATGAAACCGTCGAAGAAATTAACGGAATTATCGAGGATGATTATCCAGCGCTTACCGAAGCCTTAGTCGATTCAGTTTGGACGATTTTGCAGTACTTTAGGGTTGAGATTGATATCGAGACCGCACTTAGAAAGCGCTTTTGGTAGCAGTTAGCACCTTGGTAACCAATGAGACCAAGCATAAAGCCCCAACTTTGGGGCTTTATGCTTTCGAGACTCACACCAGCTGACTTAGCCGCCTATTAGCCAACATGATGGCAAGACTTAAGGCTTAACATTAGACGCTTTAGCAAGCAGTAACTGGCTACGAATAATTTGACGTATCTGATTATGCAGTTCAAATACTCGAGCGCGATCATTAAGATTTAGCGATAGATTTTCCAGCATCACCAGATCCAAATTAAATTCGGGATAATGCAGTGTCATCGACATATAGCCAGATAAATAGCCCGTATGGCTGTATTCAACGAGACCATCATCCTGATTAAGCCTCACCCCATAGCCATAGCGCATATTCGGCCATAAAAATTGGATCTCGGTATACGCCGTAGTCATACGTTGATAACTCTTTGCACTCATCAACTTGCCAGAGTGTAATAGATGCTGAAAGGCGGCATAAGCTGGCGCTGAGGCAATTAATCCCCCTGCGGGCAACAAAGCTTCATCAAGCACTAAGTCAGCAGGGGCAATCACCTCGCTTTCCTGTAAACCTACGGCGAGTGAAGGCACTTTGGCGCGAATAGTCTCAATACTGCCAAGCTCAGCACTCAGGCCATTAAGCTGGTATCGCGTTGCAAACTGCGCCACTTGCTCGGTAAAGGATTGGTGATTGACCTTCTCAAGCACTTGCCCAAGCAGTGAATAACCAAAGTTGGAGTATTCAAATTGGCTACCCGGCTCGAATCGATTGGCCTTACCCAGTTTATCGACACCCGATGTATGCGTCAGCAGTTGGTGCAGCGTAATCCGCGCGTCATAACGACTGGAATTTAAAGCGTTTGCACTTGAATTTGTACCCGCCACAGTGCCTTTTAGCGCCTTATTATTCCCTTCTGCATCACCAAAAAGATAATGATTAAGCGATAGGTTTAAGTCGAGTTTCCCCGCATCGAGTGCCTGCAATATCAAGGTTGCAGTAATCTGCTTAGAGAGCGACGCCATCACAAAACGCGAATCTTGACTAATACCTTCGCCCTTTTGCAGTTCAAACTGCGGCTTGCCCTGCTCAAGCAGGATAACACTGCCACTAAATGGCTGCGGCGAATCCTTTATCGCGGTTTGGGTTAAGGTCTTAATCTCCGCCACCTTCGATACTGAAGATGCGGTTTGGCTTTCAACGGCAATCGACTTATCACCTTGCACGCTCTGCGCTTTTTCAGCCCCAGTCTCTAGTAATGCGGCAATACTATTGGCACTTGGGAATAATAACAAACCAGTCAACAGAGTACTGATTACACTTAAACGCATAGGTTATCCTTAACTTAATGAGTAGATACTACCTTATTAGAAAGCGGCCAGCTTATCACAGTGGAATGTTAAGTGATGCTGCTTTGAGATTGGGAATAAAAGTCAGAATTTAGTCTTTAAAGTGAGTGGATTAGATGCCGAGACTCACACACTCTTTACCAAATCAACAACACTATTTGCCCAGCGGCAACTCCGAGGGGGATTGTGTGCCCCTTGAGCTCTGGTGATATGGGTAAATAATTAGGGCATAACAGTTATGCCTGTTGGCTCTTTCTAAAAGCAACCTAAGACGATTTAGGCATTAAGCAATGATAAATAGTTGACTAAAACAGTCAACAACCATAACATGCACAATATAAGCATGTTTGATAATTACTAGTCCTTAATAGATTAAATAGAGGTAGTTCTGATGAGTTCATTATTTACTAAGTTCACTAAAACTGACGATAAAACCAAAAATGTAGCCCAATTTGTGCCGAGCACGGATGATAGCACTGCGGCGGATATCACAACCACAGAGCAACCTGAACAGACGAATACAGCAGAAAAACCTAAATCCCCTGGTTTTTGTTGTGGTTCATGTTCATAAACCACTTACCCTGGAATTTTAATATCGACTCACATGCATAGCATAGATATAGCTAACGCATTGATAAAAAAATGCTCATTGGTGGCGTTTTTTTATTTGGACAATGGAAATAAGCTGACAATGCTTATCTCACTTCTATCCCATCTAGGCTATTTTATTGTTCTTTATGGTTGATATCGACATGTAAGAGTCAAGTTTTGCTCAGTCGATATCACTCCTCAAATACTTATGATTGGTTTACTAACACATAGGGCTAGAAAACACTCGATTTAATATGCCATGAATATTTGAAATCACGCCTAAACTATATTATTTACCAGCTAAGTTTTACAGTGCATTCAAACTTTCAAAATCAAAGTCTTAAAACAGACACTAGGAAACATAGAGGAAAATATGCGTTCACTATTTATTCGCATGAGGTTTATCCACTGGTTAGGTGCTATTGTACTTTTTATGAATGCAACTTTCTTCACTGAACTATTATTTTCACAGATAATTCAGTACATTATTACAATGTTTTTGATTATTCATGATATTGATGAAAAAGTCTGGGGAGTTGATTCCTTAAAGAAAGTTACCGAATACATGAAAAACTTTGAAAGAAAAGATCTGTCAATTCCATGCACCATCAATAGCCTATATAACAGTGAAATGGAAAAAGTGCTTAGTGTTGTCAATACATTTAGAGAGAATGTAAAAATTGCACTCATCGATATTCAGCAACAGGCCGTAGCTTCTGATGAAATATCAGATCTTCTAAAAGTAAAAGCACAAAATATTTCGTCACGTATCAAAGAGCAAGATAATCGGGTCAGTATTCTCACCTCACAAATAGAAGCCTTAGACCAAACCTCTCTAGCACTACAAGCTAAAGCGGAAAAAACACGCGAGCAAGTAGAAAACACGCAAATAGGGCTTGTTCGATCAAATGAATCTATGGGGGCTATGGTTAAAGATTTAAGCTCATTTATTGCAAGTAATGATGAGCTTCAGGCAAAATTTCATCAACTTTCTCAACAAACAAAAGCCATTGAGGGAGTGGTATCGGTTATCAACAACCTAGCCGATCAAACCAATCTATTAGCTTTAAATGCTGCCATTGAAGCAGCTAGAGCAGGAGAGCATGGACGAGGCTTTGCCGTTGTTGCCGATGAAGTTAGAAACCTAGCCAAATCAACCCAAAGCAGTTTAGATGAAATTAATCAAATCATATCAGGAATATCTAAAGCGGTTCTTGATGCTGGTAATCAAATGAAATCACAAACATCTGCGATTGTTCTATTATCGGATTACACAACAACCAGCCAATCGGAATTAGATATTGCATGTAAAAACATCAGTGAAATTTTAACTTTGATTGGGCAAGATAGAACAAATAATAATTTAGATATACTCTATGTTAATAGGTTAGTTGGTGATGTCAGTAAGGAAATCGAGGTATTAAAACACCTCTCAAGCTCCAACTCAAATGATTGCATCGAATTAGAGCAGCAGGGCCATAGCTTAACTCAAGTTACTGAAAAAATTGTTCACCAATTAGGGATGTTTAAAACCAAATAGCAACATAATGCACTTTTTTTGCCTCCACCCTGCTCTGGCTAAATCGGTGTAATCTTTAGCATAAAAGTTACGCCGGTTCGATTTTTTCGTGTTTATCAAACTTCGTTTGATTGTTTTTAAAAGCAAAAATATCTCACAATAGGTCAATCATTATAAAACGGCAACAGCAATAATTACCGCCCCTAACATATATAAGCCTGCAGAAAGTGATATCGATTTTAGCGGACTAAACTCCTCAACTTCCAACGTCTGTATATCTTCAATTTTGATAAGCTGTCCCTCCCCCTCGATCTGCTGTTCCGTTGCGCTTTCGACTTTAAATTCCATTTGTTCGCCAGATATTGTGGTGACTTTGACCTTTTCACCTATATAGTTGGATACCGATTGAGGGGCCAAGTTAACTTCATTGAGTGAAGAGCATGCGTTGAGGGAGAAACAGATAAGTGATACTACAGCTAACTTTTTCAAACAAACCTCCTATCCTACAAACTATGACATCCATGATAAGTTATACCTGTAGACACAAGCATTTAGGTATAAGCTACTCAGCTTACGGAATTTCGCCCATAAGTTAAAGAAACCTAGGCTAAACCCACTTAAATTAAATCCTTTGAATGAGGTTAAATAGCTATCAAATGAGCACTGAACTTATCGATGCGGTTAAAGCCAAAGATACACTTGCAGTAAAGCGTATTATTGCCAATAGCGCTGATCTTGAAGGCGTTGACGAGAATGGCATGACGGCACTGTTGCATGCCTGTGAGCTACAGTCTTTTGAACTGCTCAAACTATTAGTGGATGCGGGTGCCGATGTGAATCATCCAAATGCGCTGGGGTATCATCCGCTCGATATAGCCTACTGGCGGGCGAGTTTCGCATGGGGAGCTATACCGCCGAGAGTCAGCGTATGGTGAGCTATTTAACCCGCCACGGCGGTAAATCCTTTAGCAAGGTGAGGTGCTAAATAGCATCAAGATGCGAAAACTAAAACTGCGAAATGATAAAAAGCCCTATAAACAAAAATCGCGTTAAGCTGGGCTTAACGCGATTTTTTATTACTCACTTACAACCTAATCACCAAAGTCATCGAGTAGGATGTTTTCTGGCTCAACGCCTAGGCTTTCAAGCATCTTAATCACTGAAGAGTTCATGATTGGAGGACCACACATGTAGTACTCGCAGTCTTCTGGTGCCTTATGATTTTTAAGATAATTCTCATAAATCACATTATGAATAAAGCCAGTGTAGCCAGTCCAATTATCCTCAGGCAATGGCTCAGATAACGCCACATGCCAGACGAAGTTGTCATTCTCGGCCGCTAGGGCATCGAAATCCGCTTGGTAAAACACTTCACGGGTTGAACGGGCGCCGTACCAGAAGCTCATTTTACGTGTGGTTTTCTTACTCTTAAGCTGATCGAAAATGTGTGAACGCATAGGTGCCATGCCCGCACCGCCGCCGATAAACACCATTTCTGCATCGGTTTCCTTCACAAAGAACTCACCGAATGGCCCAGAAATGGTCACTGTATCGCCCGCTTTCAGGTTGAAGATGTAAGATGACATCTTGCCCGCTGGCACATTGGCCGAAGGCGGCGTTGCAATCCGCACGTTCAGCATAATGCGGCCCTTTTCATCGGGATAGTTGGCCATAGAGTAAGCGCGCAACACTTCTTCATTGACGGTCGAGACTATATCAAACAGGCCGTATTTGTCCCAATCGCCACGGTATTTTTCAGGAATATCAAAGTCAACGTATTTCACCACATGGGCTGGCGCTTCAATTTGAATATAACCCCCCGCTTTAAAGCGAACATCTTCACCTTCGGGTAACTCAAGCAATAGCTCTTTGATAAAAGTTGCCTTGTTATCATTAGAGATCACCTGACATTGCCACTTCTTCACCCCAAAGATTTCTTCGTCGAGCTCAAGTTCCATATCGGTTTTCACTGAGACTTGGCAGGCGAGACGACAACCTTCTTTAGCCTCTTTCTTGGTGATATGGCCCATTTCAGTCGGCAGAATGTCACCGCCGCCCGATTTGATTTTCACTCGGCACTGACCACAGGTTCCGCCGCCACCACAGGCAGACGGAATAAAAATACTCTGACTCGCCAAAGCGCCGAGTAACTTGTCACCCGCGGCAACTTGAATGCTTTTTTCGGCATCTTCGTTGATGCTGATCGTCACTTCACCCGTAGCCACTAATTTCTTTTTGGCGATTAGAATCACTATCACCAATAGACAGACCACTAGCGTGAACATGCCTATGCCAATTGCCATTTCCATCGTATTACCCTTTTCTAGCTCTTTTCTAAAAAGAATCTGGTTTCACTTTCTCAATTCTTGGCTCGCCTACTGTAGCTTTACAGCGAGATCCCTGAGAAAGACATAAAGCCCAGCGCCATCAAGCCTGTAGTAATAAAGGTGATACCAATACCTTGTAAGCCTTCGGGAATCGCGTTGAATTTCATTCTTTCGCGCAGTCCCGCCAGCAGTACAATCGCCACCGCCCAACCAAGACCCGAGCCCATCGCAAACACCACTGACTCACCGAAGTTGTAATCACGGTTCGCCATAAAGATCACCCCGGCAAAAATCGCGCAGTTCACTGTGAGCAAAGGTAAGAAGATCCCAAGGGAGTCATACAGGCTAGGAATGTACTTATCCAAAAACATTTCAAGGATTTGCACTAACGCCGCAATCACACCAATGAAAGTGATCAGTTGCAGGTAACTTAAATCGATACCGGGTAATCCCGCCCAAGACAGTGCGCCAGGTGCGAGCACTTTGACGTAAATCAGCTGGTTTAACGGCACGGCTAAGGTCATCACCACAATCACAGCGACACCTAGACCAAAGGCGGTTGACACCTTTTTAGACACGGCCAAGAAAGTACACATGCCCAAGAAGAACGACAGCGCCATGTTGTCGATAAAAGTGGCCTGCAAAAATAGATTTATATAGTGTTCCATATCTGCTCCTTAACCCCGTTTCCGCTGGATCACATTGATAGTCCAGATCAACACACCAATCAGGAAGAAGGCGCTCGGTGGTAACTTGAACATCTCGTTTGGCAAGTACCAGCCACCATTCTCGATGGTGGTAAACACAGGGTGACCGAATAAATTCCCCGTCCCTAACAGCTCGCGTACAAAGGCGACGCTGATCAAAATCAAGCCATAACCTGTCGCATTACCAAGCGCATCGACGACCGCTAAATGCGGTGGATACTTCATGGCGAAGGCTTCTGCACGGCCCATGATGATACAGTTAGTGATAATTAACCCAACGAATACAGAAAGTTGCTTAGATAACTCATAGGCTACATCCTGCAGAACCATGTCGACGATAATCACTAAGGAGGCGATAACCGTCATCTGCGCGATAATCCGCACACTGGTCGGGATAAAGTTACGGATGGCAGAGATAATCAGGTTAGAAAACACCAACACAAAGGTCACTGCCAGTGTCATCACCACAGCGGTTTGCATTGAGTTACTGACCGCCAGTGCCGAACATACGCCCAGCACTTGCATCGCGACGGGGTTATTGGCAAACACTGGCCCCGTTAACATGTCACGCATGGATAAAGTGTTGCTCATTTTGCCTCTCCCAACTCACCTTGCAATTCACCCTGCGTGGCCGTCGCTTTCAGCTGATTGAAGAAGGTTTGAAAGCCCTCAACGCCAAACCAAAACTCCATTGCGCGCTGCACGCCGCGGCCCGTCATGGTCGCGCCACTCACCGCATCGACACCATGAATATCGCCTTCTTTAGCGCCGCCTTTCACAAGACGTATCGAAAACTTGCCTTTTTCATCAAACAATTGCTTACCCTTCCATAGTGACACCCACTTAGGATCAGTTAAAAAATCGCCGATACCTGGGGTTTCACCGTGTTCGTACACGACGAGCCCTTTAATGGTGTTGAAATCGGGTTCAACCGCCACATAACCGTAGATCATCGACCACAGACCTTTGCCATAGAAAGGCACAACCACGCTGTCTAACTTGCCGTTGGCATCGAGCACTTTAAACACGCGGGCATCGTTCGCACGGGTTTTAATCTTGGCAATATCTTTTTTCGGCGCACTCGAAGTCTCAGGATTAATTGCCGCCATACGCTCATCGAAATCGAGGACGTTAGCGTCTGAGTCCACCTTGCCTGTATCTAAGTTGATCAATAATGGCTTAACGGATTTAGCGAAAATTTCTCTAAACTCATTGCCCTGACCTAAGTTCACATCGGCGGCCATCAACACATAGCGCTGCACTTCGTCACGTTTTTTGGCAACTTTACGTTCTTTCAATATGCCTGCAGTGCCTGTGATCATAAAAGAGCACAGGAGGCAGAGCGTGATGGTGAAGATCATGGTCCCCACCACAGTATCTTTCTTAAATACCATGACGTTTTAATCTCCGTTTGATGTTGGCGCGGGCCACCAGATAATCGAACAGCGGCGCCCAAAGGTTGGCGAACAGAATGGCTAACATCACGCCCTCAGGCATTTTGGGGTTAGCGACACGGATAAGCACAGTCATAAAACCAATCAAAGCACCGTAGGCAAACTTGCCTTGACGAGTGTACGAAGTGGTTACAGGATCGGTGGCCATAAACATCATTGCTAACGCAAAACCGCCAGTGACAAGATGCCAAGTCCACGGCATTGCCATCATTTGATTGCTGCTAGAACCGATGTAATTACACAGCGTTGCAGTCGCTATCATGCCCAGCAACACACCGAGCACAATGCGCCAATCCGCTAAGCGGCTGATCAGCAATAATGAACCGCCGATCAAAATCGCTAAGGTGCTGGTTTCGCCAATCGCGCCCACGGTAAAGCCAAAAAAGTTGTTCCACCAGTTAGGATCGCTAAAGGCGCTAAACCAAGAGTAATCGGCAAAACTCAACTTGCCCGCTGCGGTTTGTGCCAGCGCTGTTGCACCAGAGAAACCATCAACGGCAACTAACTGTTTAATGGTTGAAACTTCAGATGGATAGGCGAAGTAGATAAAAGCCAAGCCTGCCAGCGCAGGGTTAAGGAAGTTATATCCCATGCCGCCAAACAGCTCTTTAGCCACGACCACACCAAAGGAAATCCCCATGGCCACCAGCCACAACGGTGTCGATACTGGCAAGATTAAGGTAAACAGCAGGGCCGTCACGAAGAAGCCTTCGTGCAACTCTTGACCACGAACCCGCGCAAACACCACTTCCCAAAACAAACTGGTGAGCAGTGCTGTCAGGTAAATCGGCAGATAAAAACTAAGACCATAGAGGAATAAACCTAATATCCCAGTGTCTTGGCTAAGGCTGCCAAACAGGGTATTAAAGATTTCTAACTTCCAAATATCTGGGGTCGATAATCCGCCCGCGAGCGCAAGCTGTGCCTGTAGGCCAATGTTATATAGACCGAATAAAATGGCGGGCAGTAAACACAAACCGACTAGCGTCATGGTACGTTTCACGTCAATCGCGTCACGCACATGCACTTGACCCTTAGTGCTACGACCATTGGCAATGACGAGTGAGCGCAAAAAGCCCTTCATCGACTTACCCGTTGCGTAGTACTCTTGTTGTAAATCAGAGGCGTCCTGTAAATCAGGTTTTTTCACTTGTTTGGTCATTAACCTTCCCTCTCAATAACATCTAGACAGGCACGTAATTCTTTACCAAAGTCATATTTGCCGGGACATACGAAGGTACACAGCGCCAGATCTTCTTCATCTAACTCCAATGCACCTAAGGCTTGCGCCTCGTCGGTATCACGCACCACTAAGTCTCGAACGAGTAAGGTGGGTAAAATATCCAGTGGCATCACGCGATCTAACTGACCAAAAGCCATCATGGCGCGAGCAGAACCGCCCTGATGAGTCGTAAACTCGAACAATTTAGTCGCACCAAACAGACGTGATGTTACGGCACGAGTGATGGAGAATTTGTCAGAACCACCGCGCACCCAAGGGAGAACATGGTGCTGCGAATCTTCGCTCAACACTGACACTTGGTTGTGGAATCGGCCTAAAAAGTCATGTACGCCCGCCGCGGTATGGCCAGATAACACAGATCCCGATACCACGCGGTTATGGCCAGGTTTGATTTCATCACTCACTAAGGCACTTAGCTCAGCGCCCAATTGAGTGCGTAGTAAGCGCGGGTTCAGCACGCTCGGGCCACCTAAGGCGACGATGCGGTCGGTATACAACTCACCGGTTTGGAATAACTTGCCGTAGGCAATCACATCTTGATAACCGATATGCCATACCTGACGTTCTAAACTCACTGGCAAAGTAAAGTGAATATGAGTACCCACTAAACCCGCAGGATGAACACCATCAAAACGGCGCACCTCAAGTTGTGGTAATGCTTCTTTAACAATCGCTTCGCCCTTATCCTGACACAGGTAAACCTTGCCTTCGGTTAAACGGCTCAACACCAGCAAGCCTGCTTTAAAAGCTTCGGTTTGCTCGGCGATGATCAAACGCGGATCAGCGGCCAGTGGATTAGTATCGATAGCGGTGACGAAAATACCTGCTGGCGTGCTATCGAGCGCAGGCACGCGCGAGAAAGGCCGCGTACGCAGTGCAGTCCATAGACCGCTTTTCACTAATTGCGCCTGAACGGTTGACCTTGCTAAAGCGGCGATGTCTTGATGGATATCGAAAGAAATCTGCCCATCGCGGTTTTCACCGTCATCACAACGAATGACGACTGATTGTAGAATTCGACGCTCGCCGCGGTTAATCGCTACGACTTGGCCACTAGCGGGTGCAGTGAACAACACACCAGGCGTTTTTTTGTCTTCAAATAGGGCTTGGCCCTTTTGAACAAAATCACCCTCTTCGACCAACATCGTCGGCTTAAGCCCAACGAACTCTTCTCCCAGAACAGCCACTTGGGATGGCTTAGCACCGAGTTCAATGACCTGTCGCGGCTCACCAACAATCGGCAAGTCGAGGCCTTTTTTGATCGTTACAATTTGGTTTGAAAAATCTGCCATCACAAATATCAACCATGAAAAATTTTTAGATAAATTTAGGGTAGAGATTTGTTAACGCAGATTCCGATATTGGCGTCACATTCCGCTGCAAATTCGTAAGTTAGATACGTAAATTTACGCAATTTTGTGACACAGATTCACATCCTTACTTACTGTAATCTGCAAATGTAGTTTTATAACAATTTATTCATAAATACGTCATTACTGATTTAGTAGTACCTAAGGTTTACAAAAATAAGCCAAAATCTCCATTTCAGTGCAGTAAAGCGCTAAAACCGTTAAAAGAGCAACTCAGCGAACAAACTTCAGCCAATGGCATGCCTCAAAATGGGGCAGGATGGCTAAACTTGCTGGCTATTTTTAGCGCACTAACATTTCAACCTATGGTTTAACCTTTGCTTTACAGCAAAAGCTTGGTAGCCTCAAACTAAGAGAGTTTCCGTAGGAGAAATAGATGGAATACAGACGCATACCGCATTCTAATCTTGAGGTCAGTAAAATTTGTTTGGGCACTATGACTTGGGGCGAACAAAATACCCAAGCCGAAGCGTTTGCACAGCTGGACTACGCCATAGGCAATGGCATCAACTTTATCGATACGGCGGAAATGTATCCCGTACCACCTAAGCCGGAAACCCAAGGGGAAACCGAGCGTATCCTAGGGCAATATATTAAGGCCCGCGGTAACCGAGACGACTTAGTGATCGCCACTAAAATTGCCGCACCTGGGGGTAAAAGTGATTACATTCGCAAAAATATGGCGCTGGACTGGAACAACATCCACCAAGCGGTCGATGCATCTTTAGCACGCCTCCAAATAGACACTATCGACCTTTATCAAATCCATTGGCCTGACCGTAATACCAATTTCTTTGGTGAACTGTTTTACGATCAACAAGAGCATGAGCATCAAACGCCGATACTTGAAACCCTAGAAGCGCTCGCCGAAGTGATCCGCCAAGGTAAAGTGCGCTATATCGGGGTGTCGAACGAAACGCCTTGGGGCTTGATGAAGTACCTGCAACTGGCCGAAAAACATGGCTTGCCGCGTATTGTGAGTGTGCAAAATCCCTATAACTTGCTTAATCGCAGTTTCGAAGTCGGCATGAGCGAAATCAGTCACCGCGAAAACTTGCCATTACTGGCCTATTCGCCACTGGCCTTTGGCGCCTTGACGGGAAAATATTGCAACGACCAATGGCCTGAAGGCGCGCGCCTGACCTTGTTTAAGCGTTTCGCCCGCTATACAGGTTCGCAAATGGCTCTGGAGGCTACAAAAGCCTATGTCGATTTGGCCCGCGAGTTCAAACTCACACCCGCACAAATGGCGTTAGCTTTTGTTAACTCACGTAAGTTTGTCGGCTCCAATATCATAGGCGCCACCGACTTATATCAACTGAAAGAAAACATCGACAGTTTAAAAGTCACCTTATCACCAGAGCTATTAGTGCGATTAAACCAACTGTCCGATCAATTTAGATTACCTTGTCCTTAGTCTCTAGGCTTAGTCGGCGAGTTGTTTGAATGACTGACCAATAGCATCGGGTCAAATCCCCCTGATGCTATTGATTTCAAATAGCTTTAGAGGCATAACTTTTTACCTTTATATCACCTCATCAATGCGCTCTCTCCTCCATTCAATCAAAAGCTACCTATTACTTAGTCTTCTTTATCTTATCCCTCCGGCTTAGCAAAAGGTCATCGTCTTCAGCTCCACGAGCTCACCAGCGCCAGGCTATGCGAGAAGGCTGCGATACATGGTCTAGGTTACATTCGGATACAGAGTCCTTTTAAGAAGTGAAATATAGTGGCATCACAGTCACTAGACAGATGTCTTAAGGATAAAAAAATGAAAAAACTTTGCTTTGTAATCACAAGTGTTTTGATGTCGAGCCACGCGCTTGCTGAAAGCAATACCTACATTCGTAACGGTAATATCTATAGTCATCAAGATCAGTTCTTTGCTGGCGCAGGTGTTGCTACTGGTAGTCAGTTTTATAAGGGTCAAGATCACCAAACAGGTGCCTACCTCAATGGCGGCTACCACGGTGAAGACTTCAACGCCGATCTGTCCGGCATCAACTACCGCTTTTTAGGCACGAACGATAGTGCCGTTAATTTCAGTATCTTTGCCGTTGCCAATCCTGGCTTTGATGCCGATGATGCGGATATTTTAACGGGCATGAAGGATCGCAAGTTCAGTGGCGATCTGGGTTTAAACGCCGACATTCATTTAGGAAATGGCACGCTATCAACTAAATTCCAACACGATGTCACCAATATTTATGATGGTTTTCAGGCTGATATCACCTATTACCATCCAATAAATGTAGGCTTCGGTGATCTGGTGCCTTATGCAGGTGTGCACTACTTCAGTAAAGACTTTGCAAACTACTACACAGGTGTGACGTCATCTGAAGCTACAGCGCAGCGCCCTGCTTATCAAGCTGACGGCACCTTTGCCTATAAGCTAGGCTACGCTTTGGTTATTCCAGTCACTAAGCATTTAGATATTACTCAAGCCACAGGTTACTCGCACATAGGTGCCAACATGGCTGACTCTCCGCTAATAGACAGTAACAACCAGTGGGTTACTACCCTTGGCGTGAACTATAGCTTCTAAACAACCTGACGAGACAAGACCATGACACTTATCAGAAAAACGTTTTTATGTGCTGGATTAGCTCTGATGCTTTCAGCTTGTGCCACTTCCTACGATACCGAAAAGCAATTTTGGTCTTTCGGTAAAGGATTTGAAACCGCACAGATTGCACCCGATAGCTGGCAGATAAGCTTTGTTGGCAATACCAACACTGACCGCGCATTGGCCCGAAAGTACGTCATGCGTAAGTCAGCAGAGTTATGCAAACAAGCGGGTTATAACTACTTCACTTTTACTCACGAACAAACCGATCGTGATGCAATTGGCCAGTTTGGAGTAGGAGCGAGCGCGAGTAAGGATATCTTGTGGGGGAGTTCGACGATGAATCAAGAAACCTCTGTCATGGTCGAAGTCACAGGTTTACATAGCAAGCCAGAAAATGCGAGTTCCCGCATCTATGAAACAGATTACATACTTAACAATGTCAATGTGAAAAGTTAATTGCTCATCAAAAATGCACCAGTCTAGATTCTCGTTAGGTATCAAGGCTGGTGCGTTTTATTTATAAATCCCCCCTGTTCAGCACCAATTCGTCAAGCACTCATTCGTATAGTAAGTTGAGTCATTCTGCCTCTATCTCTAAATCAACACAGCAGATTAGATGACGCAGATTTAGCCGCATTGCTCGCTTCAGCTCATGTTAAAGAAACAGACAAAAACGACTCAAACCTCGCATTACACCAATCGTATTAAACCCCAACTTTAAACTTCAGCCTTGAATTTTAGTGACATGCGAGCCCCGCCCAAGTCAGGAGCACGGCTAATACGTAATGGGGAACCCATCCAACAACCAATTCTATCGACAATCGCCAGACCCATGCCATGACCGGAATTTCCGCGGCTGTGCTGACCACGCACAAAAGGTTTAATCACTTGAGCAGATTCCTGTTCATCTATGCCTGGGCCATCATCGTCAACGTGTAACCACGCAATCCCATCTTCCAATGCCAACGTCAGCCGGATATTGGCACGGCCAAAACGCTGCGCATTACTGAGCAAGTTATTCACCTGCATTGACAAGTACTTAGGATCTGTCTTGATGTTCAACGGTATTGGGCAGGTGATGAGTTCCACTGAAAACCCTGGGTATACTTGGCCTTGATACTTTTCCAGCAACCAAGTATTAAGCTCAATAGGTTGCCAATCAGGTTGGATATTCGCCTCATCGAGACGGGCATAGCTGAGCAGTGTCATGACCAACTCTTCCATAGTGTCCAGATCGCGGTTCAATCGCTGAAAATACTTCACCCTAAGTTGTTCGCTTTGGGTTTCTTCTAACGCCGCAATACCAAATCGCAGCCGCGCAATCGGAGTTTTTAAATCATGGGAAACTGCCCGACTAAGCAATTTATTGTCATCGATCAATTGCTGGATACGATCTGCCATACGGTTGAATTCGCTTTCTATTGTGCCTATGTAGGACGCTTTACTGACCACAATTCGCTGCTGTAATTCCCCCATACCAAATGCTTGAGTCACCTTACTGAGATTAACCAATTGGCGGATTAAAGGAGACACCCACACCAACAAAATCACCACCACACCGCCATAAAAAAGCATGGTATACAGCTTATTCGCGTTAAAACTCACATCGGCTGGCGTCACTATCTGGGTATTGATATTCAGCACCTGACCCGTTTTAGGCAATAAATAGTGCAAAGAGATGCCATCATCGGACTCCAGCAATAATGATTCCCCTGAATAAAACTCTGTCTTTAGGGCTGAGGGTAAGACAAAATCTGCTTCATTCACCAAAGACAATTGATCTGCATTTCGCTGATTCCAGTTGTCTATAAACGCATTATTAGGGGCGGGATCGTTATCTAACGTTTGCGCCAGTGAACCGCCCAGCAGTTTTAATGCCGCGAGGTGAGTTGCTGGGCTAGGCGTTTCATTATAAGGATCAATAAGTGTTGCAAACTCACTTATCGACCAGCCTAGGCTGGCAATGGCCACCAGCACGACCAGCACCAGAGAAGTCATTAACTTCTTCATAAAGCTTGCTCGGCCTCATCGCGGCAAAACAAATATCCCTTGCCACGAATGGTTTTGACTTTATAGGGCTGACTCAACGCTTCCTGCAACTTCTTGCGTAAGCGCGATATGCGAATATCCACCGAGCGGTCTAGGCCATCGTATTCAATACCCCGCAGTTGGGCCACCAATTCATTGCGACTCACTATCGTGCCCGCCTTCAATGCCAGCAGCCACAAAACATCAAACTCATTGGCATTCAAATCCAGCGGCTGTTTATCAATGGTGACTGATTTTGCCGTCGCATTTAACACTAAAGAATCAAACACTAATTGCTGCTTTTGCTCCTCATCACTCACTCGGCGTAACAGGGCCTTTATCCGCGCTAACAGCACCTGTGGTCGAATCGGCTTAGTGAGGTAATCATCAGCCCCAGCCTCTAACCCGCGGATTTCATCGCCGTCCTCAACGCAAGCCGTCATAAATAGAATGGGCCCAGTATAAAATGCCCTGGCCTCCTTACACACATCAAAGCCATTCTTAACGGGCATCATCACGTCGAGTAGCACTAAGTCAGGCATCTCATCGGCTATCATCTCTAAGGCAAAGTCGCCTTGGCTGGCAACCGTCACCCCGTAACCGTGATCCAGTAAATAATCACTGATCCACTCTGCCAGTGAGGTATCGTCCTCTACGACTAAGATATGCTTTGCAACTGACATATTAGAATAACCTCCAACCAGACTGACTCTGTTTAGGGGCCTTATAAACCCATGTCACGACCACTTTAACTTGCGCGAGCGGTTGCACATCATCATTACGGATAAGACTAAAAGTCGCCGTTTTATCCCCTTCAAAACTATATTGATATTCTTGCAACGCTTTGCCAGTCCAGCAGGTTAACTGGTGCTGACGGTCTGTCAGTATGAGGCAGTACTCGCCGCTCGCGGGTGTCTGCCATCGGAACAATACATCTTGATAGCAAGTTTGCCCTTTATGCAGTGCAATGCAGCGTTCTGGGGTTGCGGTAAAAATAACGGCATCATCCTGACTCCAAGCCAAAAAAGGCGCGCTCAGCATCACTACCGCTAACAATGGATTAAATCGGTTCATGCCCTCCTCCTAAAATACATAGCTAAGAGAAGCATTAAAATACGATGTATAACTCGCTTGATTGAAGGGACTGTCGGTCACTTCTTGGGATAACACATTGAAGCGATACATAGCCCGAAAGACAAAATTTTCACTCAGCGGATAAGCAACTCCTAACTCCATGCCGTAACTGAAAGAGCTATCCGGCCGATACTCAGGAAAGCGTTCAGTGGCTTCTTCCTTACTGATCCCAAAAAGATAGCGATTCAAGGTGGCAGATGAGTAACCTACGCTCCCCAATACGTGAAAATTCCAATTACGAACCTGCCAGGACTTACCCAATCTTGCAGAACTTTGAATACCTTGATCATCATAATAATCAGATACTAACCTATACTGAAAAACATAGTTATCGCCCCAATAACGTGTGGCACGAAAACCGGCACCAATATAGAGAGAATCTTCCGATAGTAGATAAGCATTGCGGCCAGCTTCATCCAGCGTACTGGGATCCACATCAGGACGGGACCATGAACCTTGCAAGTTAGCCAATAGCAGTTCTAATGACCAATCCTCTGAGCTCCAAAGATTAAATCCCAAATTAATGCCATCTTGAGATTGATGGATCATCTCAACAAACAGCCCTTTGTACTGGTACATGCCACTGACTAACAGCGACAACTGTGCAGAACCTGAATCCGTTTGCCGAACATCGACTTGATTAATTCCGTAAACACTCATGCCCAGCTCAAAATCACCGCCGTCTGCAAGGCGATTAGCTCCTCCAGTAACACTGCTCGCAATATCTGATGCTGCAGCGGTTCTAGGAAGAATGCTCAGCGTTAACACAAGAAGCCAAAGAATACGCATGCCCATTTAATTCACATTTTTAGTCGTTATTTAGCGCTACATATTACAACAGTTTGTTGCAAGTCACTGCACAACCAGTATCATTTTTACGGCAATTGTGTGTCGGATAACAAGAGAGACCTATATCCCAAACAACTTGAATCCTGCATCTTCAAATTGTTTGGGGATACACACACCTCACATTGAGTTAAGACACAAATGAGGCTCAAGCTAAGATGAAGTGGCGCAGTTAAGTTAACCGCTGTCAGTCGTTGGCACACTGAATTATGGGCAAATACATTTAAACAACTCGCACCTTAAACTGCTGCATCGTTTCCCTCAATGAATTCGCCTGCTTAGACAGTGACTCGCTGGCTTTCGCGGTTTCGTTAGCGCTGCTGAGTACCAATTCACCCGAATCACGAATCGCATTAATGCGCTCACTAATATCTTCGGCGGTCACGGCTTGCTCCTCACTGGCGGTCGCGACTTGAGTATTAGCCTGAGTCAGTTCAGTCAACGCATCTAAAATTTCAAATAAGTGCAGCTTGGCTTGATTAACGAGCAGTGATGACTCACTGATTTGCTTATCGTTATTGGCGAAGGATTCGACTGAAGATTTGGCATCTTTCACGAGTGTTTGGATAAGATCGCTGATCTCCTGCGTGGCCGTTTGACTGCGCGTTGCCAATGCCCGCACTTCTTCGGCAACGACAGCAAAACCACGACCTTGATCTCCCGCCCGTGCCGCTTCAATCGATGCATTCAAAGCTAATAAGTTCGTCTGCCCCGCAATCGCATCGACCACTGAAACAAAGTTGAGGATTTTTCCCGTACTTGCCTGAACCTGTTGAATAAGTTGATTTGAATACTGGGCGCTGGCAACCAACTGCTTCGAGATTTTTTCGCTCGCATCGACAACTTCACAACTTTCTTTCACTTTATGCTCGGCTTGTCCCGCTGAATACGAAGCGGTTTCTGCACTACTCGCCACTTCAGTGATCGTTGCCGCCATTTGGGTCATAGAAGCGGCGACTTGGTCAGTGTTATCCTGCTGCCTCAACATAGCCTCACGATTATTCTCGGCCACCGCATTAAGCTCAGTCACCATAGAGGCAATTTCTTCACTTCGAGCAATCACTTGGCCAACAGTTTTACTTAAGGTCCACGCCATTTGATTCATACTGACGGTAAGTTCGCCTAATTCATCCTTGGAATCGACACGTAACTCCTGGTTAAAGTTGCCCTTTTCCATCATGGCGGCAGAATTACGTAACCGATTGATAGATTTGACCATGTATTGACTGCAAGCGATGCCAATCAATAATCCTATGACTAAAGACACTATCGAAATAATCGTTAAGCCATAAATCGCCCTGAGTTCTTCTTCCTCAGTCACAGAAACCGCAGTTTGGGTCATTTGCTCTAAACGCTCAACGAATTGCCTCAGCTCAGTATTAAATTCGTTTTGCGCAATCTCTAAAGATTCAACCCGCTTAGCCAAGGCTGCAGGTTCTTCTTTTTGCTGTATTCCAGTAATCACAGTGGCAAGCAGGGCTTCATAATTACCAAAACGTTGAATAATAGTGCCAATCTCTTGATTTAACTGCTGAGTTTTTTCATGTAATTGCGGATTTTCAGCCTCTTTTAATGCCTCATTGAGCATAGACTGAGTCGAGAGTAACTCCTTGCTAATGTCTTCATTGTGCTTGATAACATCCGCAATAAAAGCCACTAAAATTTGCTGGCTCGATGCGGTTTCAATGTCCGCGGCACGAAACGCTTTTTCTAAAATGACAGAGCTTTCAAGCTGCTTAATGGTGACGTCAGTTGATAATCTCACTAACGGAAGATTCTCTTCTGCAATGGCTTGAATTTCCTCCGATACACGCTGCATCTTCAACAAACTAAATCCAGACAAAATCAAGATCAGCACTAACATCACCCCAACGAGGGCGATCATCTTATGTTTAATCCGTAAGTCTTTTAAAAGCTTCACCATAAAACTACTCTCCAGCAAACACTGACAACGAAGGACGTCCAATTTAGAATAGTCGGAGTTTTAACTTTAGGTGGATGAATTAAGCGTAAAGTATTAGCTGAATTTAAAAGAAAAACTTAAACATTAGAAAAATCGCATCATAGCTAAGCTCAATGATGCGTTAGAGTCTAAAACCGTTTAAGGCGTGCGAAATATCTATTAGGCAACAGTTTGAACAGACCTTAGTGAAATTAGGCATTCAATACCACTGTCCGATAACAACACCTCAACAAACCGCTAAGACTTGCATTCACATGGCAGATCACAGAAGATCCCATGGCCTTTTTCATTGCCCTTAGCCTCGCCCATGACTCAACCTGCATCACCTACGCCAAATACTGTGACTAACACAGCGACGAATACTGTTACCTCACATCCTTCGGCAAGTGCCTCTCCTGATGCCACAGCGGTTCTTTGTTCATTAGAAGCAGAGCAGCGCAATGCTAAAATTAGGTCACAATTCCCAGCGTTAAATCAAATGCTTGATGGTTATCCCCTATGTTATCTCGACACCGCAGCCACCAGCCAGAAGCCGCAAATGGTGTTAGATGCGATGGCGCAGTTTTACGCTAATTACAATGCGAATGTACACCGTGCAGCGCATCAGTTATCAGCGCGTTCGACCTTAAGCTATGAAAACGTGCGCGATCAGTTGCAGCAATTTTTGAAGGCAAAACGCCGCGAAGAAATCATTTTTACCCACGGCACCACAGAATCAATCAACTTAGTCGCCTTTGGGCTGACTGCACAATTAAACGCTGGCGATGTGATATTAATCGACGCCGCCGCTCACCACGCCAATATAGTGCCTTGGCAGGAACTGGCGAAACGCACAGGGGCAATAATTAAACCAATCCCGCTCTGTCAGGATTGCCGCTTAGATATCAACGCCTATAAAACCTTGCTCGAGTTAAAGCCTAAAATCGTCGCCCTGTGCCATGTTTCCAACGCACTAGGTACAATCAATCCCGTGGCTCAGCTAGTGCAGTTAGCGAAAAAACAAGGTGCTATCACCTTAGTTGATGGCGCACAGGCAGTTGCGCATTTAACGCTGGATGTGACTGAAATCGATTGTGATTTTTACGTCTTCTCGGGGCATAAAATGTATGGTCCCACTGGTGTTGGCGTGCTTTACGGCCGTTTCGACGCGTTAGATAGTCTCGCGCCACTATTAACTGGCGGCGAGATGATTAAACGCGTGAGTTTTGAAGCGACAGAATTTGGCAACCTGCCGAATCGCTTAGAAGCGGGCACGCCGCCGATTGCTGAAGTCATAGGTTTGGGTGCGGCCATTACATTTTTACAAACCGAACTCATGCCGCAGGTTCAAGCTTATGAAGCTGAACTAGTTAACTATTTACAAAACCAATTGCGCGCGCTCGGTGAAGTGCACTTATACGGCGCCTTTGATGACAATATCGGTGTAGTCGCGTTTAATCTTGCCGGTGAACATCACCAAGATGTAGGCATTTTGCTGGACCAACAAGGGGTTGCCGTTCGTTGTGGCCATCATTGTGCCATGCCATTAATGCAGAGCCTGAATCTTAAGGGCTGTTGCCGCGCCTCTATCGGTATCTACACCAATAAAGACGATATCGACCGCTTTATTGCCGCGTTAGCCTCGGTAAAAGACTTGCTGCTGTAATCCAGCATTTAGCCACTGATCTACGCCACTCATACGATGCTCAAGATAAGTTACGCTCAAGTAAGTGAGACAGGATTTAGCCCTATGACAGATTCAATCATGCCTATGCCAAATGAAGCCGATTTTCACTATTTAGTCCAAGATGCCGAAACCTTACTGGCGCGTTTTACCAATGCCCCTAACTGGCAGGAAAGATATCGCCAAATTATGTTGTTAGGGAAAGACTTACCAAGCTTAAGCCCTGAGCTTCGCATCGAGACCGCTCAAGTAAAAGGCTGCGAGAGTGATGCGTGGATTTACCATCTAGAACAGGCTGGCAAACACTATTATTTAGCCGACAGCGATGCCCGCATCGTTAAGGGATTGATTGGATTATTGCTTGGCGCCTGCCATGGCAAAAGCCGCGCTGAAATCCAAGCATTTGATCCTACAGCTTACTTCAAACAATTGGGCCTAGAAGGTCAGCTCAGCCCATCGCGCACCAACGGCCTTAACTCACTGGCAAAAGCAATGCTTGAAGCCACTCGATAATCATAACCCGAGGGTTTTCATTTACTGCGACAAGCGATAATTGAAACCACTCGGCAACAACAAATAATCACAACTCTAGCTCAGGGGCAAAGGCCAAAAAAGGGATTTAATCAAAGACTTCTACGCCCTAAAAAGGTATAAAGAAGTTACATTTGCGTTATTGATAGGAACCGAGCATGCCCATCAAGGCAGTCAATCACTACCGTCGTACACTCCTTAAAGGTCTTGGCGCAGCAACTCTGTTAAGTCCACTCGCCAGTTTACCTAGCTTTGCCGCCGCACAGAGGCGGATATATGTCGATGGTTTATCTTTCCTTCCCGATGACTTAAGTGATGTAACTGCCGCTAAGCTCGATGCCTATCTTTGCGATATTTCGGCTATTGAGACCATAGAACAAGCCGATGGCACTCAAAACTACAAACGCACCTATAAAGCTTGTATGGAAAGCATTAAGCAGGCCGCTAAACGGGTGAGCGATCATCCCGATATTTTGTTGCAAGGCCTGAGGGGACGAGATATTCAACGTGCACGCGACAGCCAGCGCACTGCGGTATACTTTCAAATCCAAGGCGCAGATTGTGTCGAAGAAGACAGTGAAGCTAACCAGTGGGCGCGGGTAGATGAGTTTCATCAACAAGGGCTACGCGTACTGCAACTCACCCACCATTACGGCAATACCTTTGCCGGTGGCGCCTTAGATAATGATGCCAGTGGCGGACTCAATAAACCACTCACGGCCCACGGGCACGAGCTTATCGCCAAACTCAATCACGCCAATATCTTAGTCGATGTGAGTCACTCCAGCGCTCAAACCGCTTTAGATGTCGCAAAAATCACTAAATCACCCATAGTGCAAAGCCACGGCGCAGCGCGCGGTATAGTAAACCATGCCCGTTGTTCCCCCGATGAAGTGATCCGCGCCATCGGCGATAGCGGCGGCGTATTCGGCGTATTTATGATGAGTTTCTGGCTTACCAATAATGCCGTGCCCACGATTGATGATTATATTCGACAACTGGAATACGTTATGCGTGTTGGTGGAGTGGACTGCGTGGCAATCGCTAATGACTTCCCGCTCCGAGGCCAAGAAAACCTACTGGCACTCGGCAATGACAACGCCAAAGGCATTAAAGAATATCAAGAATGGTGGTACAGCCTGAGGGCGAAAGGCGTGCTAGGTTTTGATGCAGAGCCCAGACATGTAGTGATCCCCGAGCTGAATCATATCGATCGCATGAGCCGTATCGACGATGCCTTAGCCAAGGCGCGCTTTAAATCTACCGACCGCGACCGTTTTATGGGTGGTAACTGGCAAAGAGTGCTCAACAAAGTGCTACTGTAAATGCCATTGTTTTATCGTCATGTTTAATTTACTTTGTCGATAAATTTACTGACTTATCAGCTCATTTCAGTCTTGGATATTCTATGCTGACCACACTCGCTATTTTCAATTATCGCTCTCTGCGTGAAATCGTCTTGCCCCTAGGGCAACTCAATTTGATCACTGGGGCGAATGGCAGTGGTAAATCGAATCTATACAAGGCACTACGTTTACTCGCACAAACGGCGCAAGGCGGCGTTGTCAATGCTTTAGCCCAAGAAGGCGGACTCGACTCCAGCTTTTGGGCGGGACCAGAAAACCCCACCAAAAGTATGCTAGCGGGCGACACCGCCATTGAAGCCACCGTCAGGCAAGCGCCAAAACGCTTAAAACTCGGCTTTGCTGGCGAGGACTTTAGCTATCTTATTGAACTCGGTTTACCTAAACCCGACGCCACCACGCTGTTTGGCTTAGATCCACAAATCAAGCGCGAAGCCATTTGGAACGGACCTAAGTATCGACCCTCAACTGTATTGGTTGAGCGCCGTGGTCCTATGGTAAAGAGTCGCAGTGCTGACGGACAAGGCTGGATAACCTTAGGCGCACACCTGCAAAGCGGCGATAGTATTTTTACCGAACTTGCCGATCCAGAGCGCAGCCCTGAAGTGCTAAAACTTCGCGATAGTATCCGCGCATGGCGCTTTTACGATCACTTCAGAACCGATGCAGAAGCGCCAGCCCGTCGTCCACAATTAGGTACAGCCACGCCAGTATTGCACCACGATGGGCGCGACCTTGCATCAGCAATTCAAACCATTTTTGAGATAGGTGATAAAACGGCTTTTGACCATGCGGTCAGCGATGCGTTTCCCGGTGCAGAGGTTCGCATTGAACCTCAAGAGGGCGGCATTTTAGTGCTCGCATTTCATCAGCATGGTTTATTAAGGCCACTCAATGCCAGTGAATTGTCGGATGGCACCCTGCGCTATTTGCTGTTAATCGCCGCCCTACTGACCCCAAGACCGCCAGAGCTTATGGTGTTAAATGAGCCAGAAACTAGCCTACATCCCGACTTATTACCTGCGCTTGCACGCTTAATCGCTAAGGTATCGGAAGAGTGCCAGTTGTGGGTGGTTTCCCATGCTAATCGGCTTATTAATGCCTTAAGCCAATTTGAACACTGCAATACCTTGGCCTTAGACAAAACCTTAGGCCAAACGCAGATCCAAGGCCAAGACTTACTCAATACACCCAGTTGGCTATGGCAGAATCGTTAACCTGTAGCCTTAGCCTTAACCTTAATCAATCGTAAAATACCGCAAGCCATAGGGTTTCTGAACTTATAGAAGTCGAAGCGACTCGATGTTTTTGATGGGGCGGAATCGTTAAGTAATCACCAGGAGTTAGCGTAACGGGTTCACCTTGTTCAAATTCAAGCGTCGCCTCGCCTTTGAGCAGCATCACCCATTCATGTTGAGTTTGATCGTATCATTGACCTTCGGGTAGATACCCAAACCACCTGAAGATGCAGGATTCAGCGGGAATTTAACGCACTTTAGGCAAGGCGGCTATTTGCAGACCTAGTGGACTAAGTTAAAAATAGCCAACACGGCATAAAGTGCGTTAAAACCCGCCGAGACGGAGCGCCTAGGGCACTCCACTTCCGTGTTGCATCAATTTAAAAGGTGGCCGACATTCTGTCATTGATGCGCCTTGAATTGAAGCACCTTAGGCGCTCTGAAACTCGTATATTCAGGTAGCTTGGGTATATGCCCATTGGAAACGATGCGTTCTATGGTCACAGTGTCATTACCCGCCAGTTTTTCAAACACTTCGGCCGATAAATCTGTGGGTAATTTTGTAAAAAAGTTATCAAGCATTTTGTCTTTATTCCTCTGCTTTTATTAATGTGCCACTCTGATTAAACGGTATTTTGAGCAATCAAGCATTGAGAAACGAATCCATAAACCGCTATGATATGCGCACAGAAATACTCAATTGCCATGAGTATCCCTCAGATAAGCTTATTGTTTTACATATGGATATGGAGATTTCCCCCAATGTCGTTGTTTCGCGCACTCAAAGCCAAGTTATTTCCCTCAAACCAAACTAGCCGCGCTCCAAAAGACATTCATCTTCAAACTGAATCACAAACACTCAGCCAAGAACAAGATTTAACGCAGGAGCCGTCAGTCGCTGCACCGCTATTCCAGCGCTACTTCAGCTTAAAAATCCATGCGACAAAGGCAGACGCAGCTTCTTGCGAAGAAAATGCCGACCACAGCTTAACTCTCTATCACTACGATACGCCCCAAGTCATAGAACTCTTGGGCTGGGAAAACGCCAATGAATGCTGCGAATTCCACCATACCGAATTCGACCGCCTCGAAATCAGCAATCAATTCCCTTTCCCCGAGCAGCACTTTTGGCTCGACAAGGTAAAAGTGTGCAGTATCACCCCCAAAAAGAACAGCCAAATAAAGGCGTTGTGGCAAGTTGAGCTTAACAATCTCGATGCATTATTGATAAGCCACTTTACCCTCGATGCTGACAATATAGTGCAAGGCGATATTCAAGATTACGCCAGCCTAACAGGCCAACTGCACCGCACTTTTCACCAACTCAATACTGAAGAAGGTGCAGGTATACTTAGAATCATCACCCAAAGCCCAGGGCTTACCCAAGCCGTCGATTCAAACTATTTTGGCGAACGTAATGGTGTGACCCGCCAATTCAATGCCCTAGGTACCCTGTTATTTGAAGGCAACTTTATTAATGATCAGCAACTTGGAACACAAACGTGGTACGACCATGAGGGCAAGATCAATCAAATAGAAGATCGCCATCCCCAAGGTCAATTTATTCAATACTTTTATGGCAATGGTCAGCTTAAAGAAACCGCCGAACAAGATAGCAATGGCTATTATATCAATACGTTAACTCGCTACTATGAATCTGGACAAATACAGCTGATCCGGCCCTTAGTGCAAGATGTTATCCACGGAATTGAAAAACAATATTACCCTGATGGTTCACTAGAAGCTGAAAGATATTACAACCAAGGCTATGAATATGAAGCCGTTTGGTATCATCCCAATGGAGCGATTAAACAAAAAGTGTTTAACGATGTGACGGGCAAAGTCATTGAAGAATTTTACGACTCAGGTAAGCCTGCATGGCGTGAACCCTTCAATACCGAAGGCCAATTACATGGCGAACATGTAAAATGGTATCCCAATGGTCAAATTGAAGAAAAAATCTATTTTGAGGATGGTAAAGAACAAGGCATGGCCCTTTGGTATCATGACAATGGTCAACTCGCCCTTGAGATCTATCTTGAAAAGGGACTCAGGGAAGGTCTATTTAGAAGCTATTATAAAAGTGGCGTGCTTTCGGCCGAAGGCCAATATAAAAATAACCTCTCGGTAGCCCCTTTTATTGAATACCACGAAAACCAGCAAATTCAGATGTACTTACCGCACACACGGGGCAACCGTGATGGCACTGCTCGCTGGTTTTATGAAGATGGCACGATACGTACAATTTCTGAATATGAAGTTCGTGATGGCCAAGGCTACCTCAAAGAGTCCAGCTTTTATAATAACAAAGGGATCCTCGAATCCTACCAGAGTCACTCGAATACCCGCTGCGGCTATAATCTTGATAATAATCAAAGGGAATACTATCAAGAAGGTATTGCCGATACTCGCATCGAATACTATGAAGATGGCGCCATTCGCTGGTTACTCACCCGTACGCAAGGGGATTTATTTAGCTCTAAATCCTTATCCCCTCAAGGTTTAATTTTAGAAACTGGCACAATCCAAATTACTAATGGTCGTTACCTCGATATCGGCCATTGGCAACGTTTTACGCCCCAAGGACAAGTGTACCGCGAAGCCTGGCTAGATGAACAAGGCCAACTGATAGAAAGCCGCCACTACTTTGATTTTCATGAAAATATAGCTACTCAGGAAGATGAAGAACCTGAATGGGATAGCCCAGAAAATCCTAGTTATGGCTATGATGAAGACGATGCTGATGGGCAAAGTAACGGACCAAATAATCGTTCGGATGACAGCGAACATCATGCTAGCAATAGTAGCAATAACGCATATTTATCTCGTCAGAAGTATCACGCACCCAATGGCAATACCACGACAAAACAGCATGAAGATAAAACAATAGCAGTAGATGTCGCCGCTCACACCAAAGAACCCATATTGGCTTATCACTTAAAATTTGATGATGAAAGCAAGCTTTATGCAATGAAACGCTATCACCCCAATCGCCAGATTGCCGAAGAAGGTAATTTACAAATTCAGGGACAGGAGCAATTCTGGGTCGGCATCCACAATCAATACGATGAGCAAGGCAAACTCAAGCTTTCCGAAACCTATACTATGGCGGGCGAACCGATAGAGCACTCCACTAGCACAAGTAGGATAGTGTTAAATTAATCAAGCAGATTTGAATCACACTCGATAGCGAGGATAGGTAAGCCCAGATAAAACTTGGCTTACCTTACTCACATTAACCGTCAGCTTGCGATAACAATTCCAAGCTTGATAGCACTAAAACTTAAGCCGCTGCACTAAAATTAAAGTGCAAAAGTGGCAATAGTCTTTTGAATACCCACGACATCCGTGCCACGCTTGAGCTCTTTGACTAAAGGTTCGCTCTGGCCTGAAATCCAAATTTTAAGCTCGGCATCCATATCAAAATGCCCTGTCGTTTCCACTTCAAAATGGGTAATGGATTTATAAGGTATTGAATGGTAAGTAACCTTCTTGCCTGTAAGTCCCTGCTTATCAATTAAGATCAGGCGTTTATTGGTGAAAATAAACAAATCACGGATCACTTTGTAGGCGAGTTTTAATTCTTCTTGAATGCCCATGATAGGCCTTAATTCCTCGGCTAATTCCTGTAAATCAACCTCAGCAGCATTACCGAGTAAACCGTCTAACAATCCCATTTTAACATCCCTTATTATTGATATTATTTTCAATAAGATATCTGCTCATTACCGCATGTGCAATATAAGGCTTTGATGAAAATATGAGAGTGGCAATGGTGAGGGCAACATAGATATAGGTAGGCAAATTAAGCGCGCGGATGCAGGCTGAATGGGTGTGAGGAGCATTACACTCTGCAATGCTCCTAATGACAAATATTAAAGGTGCTTCTGGCCTCGCACTTGACGGTTTTCGCCGACCACCATCATTTCGCATTTAGGACAGTCAAAGACTAACTTGAGTACATCATTGCCGATTTCAAGCACCATAGGATCGGCCTTGATCCCCGGCACTTCTTTCGGACACAGATTGAAGTTAAAGCGTAGGCAATGCTTAGTGATCATCAATGGCACATCTTCGGTAACGCCATTTTTCTCATAGGTATCTTGAATTTCAATCACGCCGTGGCGTTGATAAAAATCCTTAGCTTTTTCGTTAGCAACATTACCTAAGTAACTCAAATGCTTGACGGGATAGACTGCATCTTGGTTATGCTTCCACGGCAATGGACGCACATAACCTTGCACACGAGCAGCCTCTAGAGCGGCCACACCATCACGGCGCAGACCATTGAGCACTGATGCAGGCAAGAACCAAGCTTGGGCCGTATCGATACTGATGCTACGGGCAACAAAGTCGGTACTGCCGAGCTTACCCAGCTGAGTACGGGTATTTTGTAAGGTCTTATCGACATCAGTCGCAGGTGTCTTCTCGACCACTAAATTCACTGTGGCGGTTAGGCCATAGATATCGGTCAATGTCAGTGCGAGTCCGTCTTGGGTGTCACTCAACCGTAAATCGACGCCGATAATCCGCTTAGAAGATTCTTTCGATAGCAGGGCTTCGAAGGCTTGGTTATGGTTACGATATAAAGTCATGCCGACCTTTAAATCCTTTGGCACCTGCAATATATGCAGTTTTAACCCTTCGGCACGGTTAACCCGCAGGCCTTGCAGCTTGTCATCGGATTGTTTTGCCATAGCAAAATTCGCGGGGAAAAACGCTAAGCCATCGCCGTTATTAAACTCATGGCTAGAGCTCACTTGGATAAAGTCTTTACCTATGCTGACCACTTTACCGACTTCTTCGCCTATGTATTTGGGCGAGCGGAAATCTTTAATTCCTTGGCTACGTTCGTTAACAAAGTAATCTGTGCTGCCACGGTTAAAGGTCTTTTCAGGATCCGGGGTAAAACTATGTTCGCAGCGGCCGTGGGACGAAGCCTTAAACTCAGGGCGACGCGCCATAATCGCATCCAACTTTTGGCGATAATGCGCAGTGACGTTTTTAACGTAACTTAAATCTTTTAAGCGACCTTCAATCTTAAACGAGCGAATGCCCGCATCGATTAGCGCCTCAAGGTTTTCGGTTTGGTTGTTGTCTTTTAAAGACAATAAGTGTTCATTCTGCGCTAATACATCCCCTTGACGGGTTTTAAGATTCCCTGGCAGGCGGCACATTTGCGAGCATTCACCGCGGTTAGCACTGCGGTTACTAAAGGAATGACTCAAGTTACACAAACCACTGTAAGCCACGCACAAAGCACCGTGGATAAAGAATTCGAGTTGCATATTAGTATGCGCGGCGACATCACGGATTTGGCTTAAGCCCAATTCACGGGCAAGCACCACCTGAGAAAAACCAACTTGCTCTAAAAACGCCACTTTTTCTGGACTGCGGTTATCCATTTGGGTACTGGCATGCAGGGCAATCGGCGGCAAATTGAGCTGCAATACGCCCATATCCTGCACAATCAGCGCATCAGCTCCCGCTTCGTACAATTGCCAAATGAGTTTTTCGGCGTCGGCCAGTTCGTTATCCATCAAAATGGTATTGAGGGCGACGAATACCTGAGCATGATATTGATGAGCATAAGTGCACAGGCGCGCGATATCTTCAACACTGTTACCCGCCGTTGCCCGCGCACCAAATGCAGGACCACCTATGTATACCGCATCGGCACCATGGCGTATGGCTTCGATACCGTAGTCAGCATTTTTTGCAGGCGCCAATAACTCAAGACGGTTATGGACGTGAGAAAGATTCTCGGGAGTGTATATCTCTGGCTGGCTCATGGCTTCACAGACTCAAAATGATCATTAACGAAAAGGACAGGAGTATAACAAAAACTCAAATACAGCTCTATCAGCAAATCATCAACTAATCCGCTTTACTTTTGTCAGCGAGGATAATAGCACAACCGATCTTTGGGCCTCACACTTGCACCCTCAAGCCGAGCAGAGTATCTTTGCCCCGCATTGACGAATAGGCACTATTTATGACTGATTTTATTTACCAACCACCGACCACTCCTTGGCTCGATATTCTTTATCAAGATAAAGACATTATCGTCATCAACAAACCTTCAGGATTGTTGTCTGTGCCCGGTCGCGACCCCGCCCATTACGACAGTGTCTATGCTCGAGTAAAAGCTGAGCATCCCCATTGCCAAATCGTCCATCGCCTCGATATGGCGACTTCTGGCGTGATCGTTGTCGCCCTTATTCGTAGCGCCGAGCGGGAATTAAAACGTCAGTTCCACGATAGAGAAACCAGCAAAACCTATTATGCAAGGGTTGCAGGCCATGTCAAAAATGACACTGGCAGCGTTGATTATCCACTGATCTGCGACTGGCCAAATCGCCCTAAACAGAAAGTCGATCATCTTGTTGGCAAACCGTCTTTGACTCACTACCAAGTAATGAGCCGCGCCAAACGCTCAACGCTGGTTAAACTGACGCCAATCACAGGCCGCTCACACCAATTACGGGTGCATATGATGGCGCTAGGACATCCGATCTTAGGTGATGGTTTTTATGCCGACTCACTGGCAAAATCCTTAGCGCCTCGACTATTACTACATGCAGCAGAGCTCACCATCAAACATCCCTACTCAGGTGTCAGTATGACTTTTAGCACAAAAGTCCCTTTTTGTGAGCCTTTGGGCGAACAATGATCACTAAAATCAAATAATACGGGCAAAATCGGTAGCAATTCCCCATAAAAAAACGTAACTTTATGACAATTCACTACGTTATAGAGAGTTTATTTATGGATACCGCATTTCAGCGCGATCAACTCGATAATCATATCCTCGAAGCCCTAATGCAGGATGCCCGCACACCCTTTGCCGAACTCGCTAAACGCTTTAGCGTTAGCGCCGGCACTATCCATGTTCGGGTAGAAAAAATGAAGCAAGCGGGGATCATTACAGGTGCGCAGATCACGGTAAACCCTAAAGCCCTAGGCTATGACGTTTGCTGTTTTATCGGTATCAACCTTAAAAGTGCTGGCGATTACCCCGCAGCTATCGCCAAACTCAACGCTCTCGAAGAAGTCGTCGAAGCCTATTACACCACAGGCAACTACAGTATTTTCGTCAAGGTCATGTGCCAATCCATCGACAGCTTACAACACGTGCTCATCAATCGCATTCAATCTATCGATGAAATCCAGTCGACAGAAACCTTGATCAGCCTACAAAACCCAATCGTCAGAGCGGTTAAACCTTAAACAGGAAAAACAGCAAACACCTACAAACAACATAACAAATACCAAAGTGTGATTAACATCTTTTTTACCGCAAAAGTGTTAACCATACGATACTTTTGTGTTACAACTTCATTGCTGACACCAAAGAGTGCAGCAAAAACTATAACAATTCAGCTACGGGCACGTTTAATAAAGTGCTGAAAGCATTAATTGACAAGGAAGAAGTTGTGAAGACAAAACTATCGATCGCTATCTCCGCTGCACTACTCTCAAGCGCAGCTATTGCTAACAGTGAATTTACATTTAAACCTTACTCTCCAGAAATAAGCGCGCATGATAAATATACTAAACAGCAAACATCAGCCACTAACCTCGATGCTCCACAACGTTTTATTGTTGAGATGGAATCTCCTGCACTAGCTAAGTATAGAGGCGGCATCGGCAACTTCGCAGCAACAGCTTTAAATTCGAAAAAAGAAAAACTAGATATTCAATCTACTAATGTCAAAAGCTATTCAAGTCACCTAGCTAAAGAGCAAAACGCTTTTGCTAGCAATTTAGCTAAAATTGCGCCAAATGCAAAAGTGGAACGTCATTTCCAAACACTTTTTAACGGTATAACAGTTGTTGGCCAAGGACTAAGTGTTGAAAAAATAGCCAAAATGCCTGGAGTGAAAGCTGTATACCCAGAGGCTATATATGAAACTAGCATGGATGCATCACACCAAGTGATTAATACCCCGGCTATGTGGGAAGCCGTTTCCGGCATGGCTAATGCGGGCAAAGGAATGAAAGTTGCTATTATTGATGGCGGTATTCGTCCGGAAAATCCCATGTTTACCGATGCAGGCTTCACAGCCCCCAGCGGTAGTCGACCATCGGATGACTACTGCTCGACTGTCGATGCTTCATTCTGTAACAACAAGCTGATCGTTGCGCGTTGGTCACAGCCAACATCACCTGTGTGTCCTAATGAATACATGAGTCCACTTAGCTATGGTGGTCACGGAACTCACGTTGCAGGTACCGCTGTCGGTAACAAGATATCAACTACTTATAAAGATATTCCCGTTCAACTATCTGGCGTAGCACCAGCAGCTTACCTTATGGTCTACAAGGCTCTTTACAGTAAGCCTGATTGCACAGGCGGAACCGGCTCTAACATCATGTTAATGGAAGCCTTAGAGCATGCTGTTAATGATGGTGCAGATGTAATCAACAACTCATGGGGGGGAAGTGCTGGTAGTGATCCAGCTAGCAGCCCATACAAAACCATGTTTGAAGCTGCAGAAGCTGCGGGTGTTGTTGTAGTTAGCGCTGCCGGTAACGATGGTAATGGTCCTCAAACTATCGGCTGCCCTGCTTGTATTGAATCAGGAATAACTGTTGCTAACACTACAACAGGGCGTTTTTTCGCTAATAGCTTTAATACCGGTAGTGGTGATTTACTTGCTATCCCAAGTTCTGATGCAGTGCTTTCAGAAGATATTACCGCTCCAGTGATTGCGGCCGTTAATTTAGATGCTGAAAATGCCAATGGTTGTGATGCCTTTGCTGCGGATTCATTCAAAGATGGCATTGCATTGATTTCTCGCGGAACATGTAACTTCTCATTAAAAGCCACAAACGCAAAAGCTGCAGGCGCTAAAGCCCTTGTAGTTTATAACAATGCGGCAGGTGCACCAACGACTATGTCTATGCCTGGTGAACCATTCCCTGCAGTCATGATTACGAAAGATGCAGGTTTAGCCGTAATTGAAGCCATGGGAGATGCTGCAACAACAGGTACGATAGTTGCAAAAACTAAACGCATCATGGTTTCTGAACTTGCTGATAACCTAAATAGCACCAGTTCACGCGGTCCTGATGGCAACCAAAATATTCTTAAACCGGATATTGCAGCACCTGGTACCAACATTCTGTCAGCTTTTTCTCCTGATGATGGTGGTGAAGACTTTAATATGATCTCTGGCACCAGTATGGCAAGCCCGCACGTAGCAGGTGCTGCAGCTATGATGCGTCAATTACATCCAGATTGGTCTGCAAACGATATTAAAACTGCTTTAACATCAACAGCTAAATTTGATGATATTTTAGATGATGATGCAACAACACCAGCCACACCATTTGGTATGGGTGCTGGACGTATGGATTTAGATGCTGCAGCCAAAGCTATATTAACGTTCGACAAACCATCCATCGCATCAGACTCTTGTGTTGGTCCATGTACTTTCACTCGAACGGTATATAACAAGAGTGACGCAAAAACATCTTGGAACTTATCAACTTCATCCGATAGTACAGGTATAACAGTATCACCTTCTAGCTTAGAACTTGCCGCAGGAGCCTCTGCCACGTTTACTGTAACCGTTGACTCAACTTTCGCAGAATATGGTGAGTGGATTTTTGGTAATGTAATGATAAGCAGCACCGAAGGACTGCAAGATGCTCACTTACCTTTGGCTGTGTTAGCTAAAGAGTCAAGTGATGCCTCACTGATTTCGACTATGAGCAAGAAAACCGAACTTAACGCAACCGATGCGATTCCAATATCAGTTGTGATTAACAATAACTCATTTGACAGTACAGTAACTATTACAGCGCAAGCACCAGAAGGCACGAAACTAACATCGAAAGATGATGTAAAAGTTAGCTTAGCTGGCGCGACGCAAAATGGTTTACAAATCAACGAAGATATAGGCAACATTACTTGGGTTGGGTCACTTAATCTTCCTAAAATGACGACAACTAAGGGCTCTGCTGGTTTCCCAAGCATAGTGAGTCTAGGGGTCAAACCAATTACTTGTCCAGAAGGTTGTGATGAACAAGCATTCACCTTTACTGTGCCTAGCTTTAAATACAATGGTGTTAGCTATACCAGCATCACTATGTCTGACAATGGTCTAGCGATTGTTGGAGGAGGAAGTGCAAGTGGTACATTTGCGAACAAAAAGCTACCTGATGGCAGTAACCCAAATAACATTTTAGCGCCCTTCTGGTCAGATTTTGATTTATCAGATAAATCTGCTGGCGATACTGGCGGTGGTGACTTAGCCGTTGGTGTATTCACAGATGATGATGGAGTTAAATGGTTAGCTTTAGAGTGGAATAAAGGCCAACTCTATGGTGATACATCAAATACACCTTATACGTTTAGCATTTGGATTAAGACAGGTAATACTGAAGAGGTTGTATTCAATTACATAAATATTCCAAATATGCCTTCAAACGTCACTATCGGCGCTGAAAATATAGGCGGAACAATTGGAACAACTTACCACTTTAATGGTGAAGGTGATTCGGTTGTAACAGGTAATACATTGACGCTGAAAAACACAACGGCAGGTAATGTTACTATCGACTATCTGGCTAAAGCGACAGAATTCTCCTTTGGCACTGGCGATATGGCAGAGGCTACAGAAGAAACCTCAATAGAAATTGATTTGCTCGCAAATGATATCAATCCAGATCAAAAAGTTGCTCGCGCATCAATCACAGGCAATGGCATAACCGCCAGTGCACAGCGTGTTTTGGATATTGCTCCTGTAGGTACATTGTCTAAAGCAACTGTAGTAGACGCACCTGCCAATGGTACTGTCACTATCAGTGAAGCTGGCATTGCAACTTATCAGCCTAAGAAAGACTTCTTTGGCACCGATAGCTTCACTTACAGCGTCGAAGATGCCGATGGCAACGTATCAAAAGCGACTAAAGTGACTGTGACAGTTGCTAATGTCAATGATGCACCAACTGTCGCCCCAACAGGAGAAACCTTGCCTACAGGCCAAAAAATCACCGTCATGTCAAATGCTAAAGATGTCGATGGCGATGCACTCACCTATATTTGGACACAGACATCAGGTCCTACAGTGACTTTTGATCCTGCAGCAAAAAATATTAGCTTTACCCCAAAAGAGCAGGGAACCTATACATTTACTGTTATTGCGAATGATGGCACATTAAACAGTAATACTGGTGAAGTGACTGCGGTTGCTGCACCAAATAAAAATACAGACAATGGAGGAGGTTCACTCGGTTGGCTAACCGCCTTATTGTTACCAATGGCGGCAATGCGCCGTCGTATGAAGTAACGAGTTGTTGACAGTAAATAGGGAGCCTTAATGGCTCCCTTTTTCTATTAAGCTCTAAAGAAATATGTCTAGGAACGCAGGCCGATTCCGCGCGAGACTAAGTAATACGCTAAGGTCCAAAGTGTGACACAGAAACCGATCATAATGGCGATGGACAATGGCACGCTGATGTCGGCGAAGCCTAAAAAGCCATAGCGGAACACGTTGATCATATAGACCACAGGATTGAGTGCCGACACACCTTGCCAGAAAGGGGGCAAGAGTGACAGGGAGTAAAATACGCCGCCAAGGTAGGTTAATGGGGTGAGCACAAAGGTAGGGATGATACTGATATCATCAAAACTCTTTGCAAAAACAGCGTTGATTAATCCACCCAGTGAAAATAACACTGAGGTTAAAAACACTGTCATTACCACTAAACCGGCATGATGCAAGCTAATGTCGACGAAGAACATGGCCACAAGCGTCACTATTAGGCCGACACACAAACCGCGCGCCACGCCGCCACCAACATAGCCAGCAATCAACACATAATGGGGCACAGGAGCCACCATCAGCTCTTCTAAATTACGCTGAAACTTAGCACTGTAGAATGAGCTAGCAACATTCGAGTAAGAGTTAGTGATCACCGACATCATGATCAAACCTGGGGCGATAAACTCCATATAAGATACGCCGCCCATCTCTCCAATTCGGCTGCCGACTAAGTTACCAAAAATCAAAAAATACAAGGTCATGGTAATCGCTGGAGGGACTAAGGTCTGGATCCAAATTCGCGTAAAACGATTGATCTCTTTACTTAAAATACTTTTAAAGGCAATAAAGTAGAGCTGATTCATACTGAGGCTCCCTGAGTTTTCTTCACGAGTTCGACGAAGAGTTCTTCTAACCGATTAGACTTGTTACGCATCGATAGCACTTCAATATTGGCTGCGCTTAATTGGCTAAAGACATCGTTAAGATTATGCTCTTTCGCTACATCCACCTCTAAGGTATGAGAGTCGGTTAAGCGACAAGCCATGCCATCGAGCACGGGGGCCGTTTCTGTATCGCGACGAAGATCGAGAATAAACGTCTCCATATTCAGCTTACTCAGCAACGCCTTCATACTAGTGCATTCCACTAAAATACCTTTATCGATAATGCCGATATTACGGCAAAGCATTTCCGCTTCTTCAAGGTAATGAGTGGTCAGGATGATCGTCACGCCCTGCTGGTTAATTTGTTTGAGAAACTCCCACATAGAGCGGCGCAGTTCAATATCCACACCTGCGGTAGGTTCATCTAAAATCAATAATTTAGGTTCGTGCATCAGAGCGCGTGCAATCATTAACCGTCGCTTCATGCCGCCGGATAATTCCCGCGAAGGGCTATTGCGCTTTTCCCACAGATCCAGTTGACTTAAGTATTTTTTGGCACGCTCAAGGGCGATAGGTTTTGGCACACCATAGTAACCCGCTTGATTCACCACAATTTGCAGCACGGTTTCAAACTGGTTGAAGTTAAACTCTTGTGGCACTAAACCAATGCAGAGCTTGGCGTGTTCTAGCTGCTTATCAATATCATAATCAAAGACTTTGACCGTACCTGAACTCTTCTGCACTAAGGAGCTAATAATACCAATCGTGGTGGATTTACCCGCACCATTGGGGCCTAGCAAGGCAAAGAAATCCCCTTGATTGACGGTGAGGCTGATGCCTTTGACCGCTTCGACGCCGCCTTTATAGGTTTTTTTAAGCCCTTCGAGTACCAGAGCATGGGTAATATTCGCCATATTTGTACCGATCCTTACACATTAGAAAGTAATAAGATGGTGCTAAAAAACACAATTACAATGATGGGTTGCAGAACTAAAGCAAAAAAATAGCTAATTGATTGAAAAGACAATCTTTAATGATTCAATCATTAATACTTTTTATATTGCCGCAAAAAGCAAAACTCCCGCCTGCTGCGGGAGTTTTAAACTGTATCGGACACTTAATCGAGTGGTACGACTTTGGCGATATAAGGTAGATTGCGATACTGCTCGGCATAATCAATACCATAACCTACGATAAACTCATCAGGGATAGTAAAACCGATAAAATCGACCTTCACATCCACTTCACGACGTTCAGGTTTATCCAGCAGGGTGCACAGTGCAAGGCTCTTAGGCTCCCGCAGTAACAACATCTCGCGCACTTTGCTTAACGTATTACCTGAGTCAATCAAGTCTTCCACAATCAGCACATCGCGACCGGCGATATCTGATTGCACATCTTTCAGCACTTTCACATCCCGTGAGCTGGTCATAGTATTGCCATAACTGGAAACCGACATAAAATCGATTTCAACATGGCCTTTAATGCGGCGACACAGGTCAGCCATAAAGACCACAGAGCCTTTTAACAAGCCTACCATCAGCAGACGTTCACTGTGGGCATAATGGGCATTGATTAGCTCGGCCATTTGATCCAATTTCTGGCTTATCTCTTCAGCAGAGATCATCACTTCGGTGGTGTGTTTCATATAAGTCTCAATTGTCGAGGTCGCGGTTAGACTGTTTGTCATAACCCCAGCGACTCGTTAATGCATGGTCAACGCCCAAATGATCGAGAATTCGAGCGACCATGAAGTCTACCAGATCTTCTACCGATTTGGGATTGTGATAAAAGCCGGGTGCAGCGGGCATAATGGTCGCGCCGAGGCGAGAAAGGCTTAACATATGCTCTAAGTGTATGGCACTAAAAGGAGTTTCCCTCAGTACTAGGATAAGTTGGCCGCGCTCTTTAATCACCACATCGGCGGCGCGTTCGAGTAAATTATTACTCATTCCGGTAGCAACTGCCGCTAACGTCCCCGTTGAGCAAGGACAAATCACCATTTGTTTAGGTGCAGCGCTACCCGATGCAGGCGGTGAAAACCACTCATCTTTGCCTAATACCACTAACTCGCCAGCAATAATCACGCCTTTTTCGTGCAGCAAAGCCAACAGCTGGGCATGGGCTTTGTCACTGTTGGCGCTTAACTGTAAGCCGTGTTCCGTCGCCAATACCACTCGAGCGGCACTGGAGATCATCATAAACACTTGATATCCCGATACCAACAGACACTCGAGTAACTTAAGCCCATAGGGAGCACCCGAGGCGCCCGTCCAAGCTAAGCTAATCGCCTTAGTCGACTTTGCGTAGGCCATCTTAGCTAACCTGCTCTACAGTTGAAGCCTGTTCTAATGCGGCCAGCAGCTTCTTATGTAACCCACCAAAACCACCGTTACTCATCACCACTATGGTGTCGCCTGCTTTGGCGGTTGCTGCGACTTTCGCGACCACATCATCAATTTGATGTAACACAGTCACAGGGATCACCGCCGCTTCCATAGCTTCTTTCATATTCCAGTCGATGGTATCGGCTTGATATAAAAAGGCTTCGTCGGCTTGCATCATAGAAAAAGCTAAGGTGTCTTTATGGACACCGCTCTTCATGGTATTTGAGCGCGGCTCGAGTACCACAGTAATCTTGCGCTGCCCAACCTTAGCCCGCATGCCTTTTAACGTGGTCGCAATGGCCGTCGGATGGTGGGCAAAATCGTCATATACGCTCACACCGTTAACGGTTCCGAGTAATTCGAGTCGACGCTTAGGTGGCATAAACTTAGCTAAAGCTTCAATTGCAGCACTCGGCTTAACGCCAACGTGACGCGCGGCAGCAATGGCCATCATGGCGTTTTCAATATTGTGCTGACCAATCAAATCCCATTCGAGAATACCTTGAGACTCGCCATCAAAAAATACTTCAAAGCGATGGCAATCATCACTTAACGCTTTGCCATACCAACCGCTGGTCGATTCGGTTAAATGATAGGTTTCTTGCTCACTCCAACAACCCATATCAATCGTTTGCTTAACGGCATGGGAATCGGCGGGCCAAATGATCTTGCCTTCACCAGGAACGGTGCGAACTAAGTGGTTGAACTGCTTTTGAATCGCAGCCAGATCGGCAAAAATATCGGCATGATCGAACTCAAGATTGTTGATCACTAAGGTACGCGGATGATAATGCACGAATTTCGAACGTTTATCGAAGAAGGCACTGTCGTATTCGTCGGCCTCAACGACAAAGAAAGCGGTCTTGCCTAAACGTGCCGACACACCAAAGTTTTGCGGTACGCCACCGATTAAGAACCCAGGCTCATAACCACAATCATCTAAAATCCAGGCTAACATGCTAGATGTCGAGGTTTTACCGTGAGTGCCAGACACTGCCAGCACCCAACGCTCAGGCAAAATATGATCGGCTAAAAACTGCGGGCCAGAAATATAAGGGATGCCAATGTTCAACACGGCTTCCACACAAGGATTACCCCGGCTCATGGCATTACCAATGACAACTAAGTCAGGATAGTGCCCTGCTTCACCCAGCTGGCTAGGATCAAAACCTTGAATAAGCTCAATGCCTTGGTCCTCTAGTTGCGTGCTCATTGGAGGATAGACATTGGCATCCGAGCCCGTCACTCTGTGCCCTTTGGCCCTAGCCAATAACGCTAGACCACCCATGAAGGTTCCACAAATCCCTAAAATATGTACGTGCATACCGCTCGCTCTGATGTGTTGAATTCACCGCCATTCTAATCCATCGGGCGACAGATTGGCAGGTAACAATCGGTGAAAAGCACTGCAATCGCAAATGACAGTTTTTAAATCCGTAGATTTCACATTTGAGCTGCAGAACTGAGATTTTTAGATAACAGGTCAACTAACACAAGGCCGAAAACTGTCGCAATGCAGGTCCTAACGTAAGTCACGGTAGAGCTGAGCGTGCTGGCTACGGTGCCGACTAAATAAGAATTGACGTAACGCTTCACGCTCTTCGGTTTCGGCCTGAAACTTAACGAAAGCCAGACCTTTCTCGCTACGAATAGGCTCGATATCGACGCGCATAGTCTCGCCATTGGGCAATTGTAATTGCAGATCTTTACTGCCTAACAATTGTTTAAATTGCTGCTGTGATTTAGCACGAATGGCCATGCCAGAACTAGATAGCGAGGCAACAGACCATTGCTCACCTTGATCGTGGTCGAATATCCACACATCATCGGCTTGAGTTAACCGCCAACTGCGCTCCACTCCCGAGGCATCTAGCACTTCAGGTACACCTAAAGTGGGTTGAAACTGACCAAAGTCATCCACTTTCATCAGTAGCGGAAACCAGAGTTTATAGGCCCGACTTCGGCCAATAGAGTGAGTTTTGCCTTACCGAGAATCGAGGCGATAACTTGCGGCACTTCAGTTGTGACTGTGAGCACATGATTGATCAGGGGATCGTTAGTCAAGGCAGTGCCCACACGAGTCGGCGAAAAAAGTTCGCTAAAACAAGCAAGCTCCTCCGCGGATAATCGAGGTTCATCCATCATGATAAGTCCTCCCGAGTTAAATTCCTTACCCCAAAAAGTACCACCAAAGTATGGGATTGTACATTTTTACACCAAAACAGTGGCAAAAAACGGAATATAGGCTAGCAAGGCTAAATTCAAGACTCTATTAGCCATTTGCGCTATTTAACTTGGAAAATGCAGTGGATTGTTATTCCTCGCTTTTTAAACTGCTGGAAGGTGGAGCAAACAAGATACGCAGTCGTTGTTTAACACTCAACCCTGTCGCTGTGACCTCTGCAAACATGTCTCGCCATTCACTAAAAGTCACTTTAAAGGGATTAAAACTATTCACTGGCTTAGTTATGCCGTAAATCACAGTATCTACCTCGGGCTCAAAAGTGCCAAACAGCTTGTCCCAAATAATCAGCACACCCGCATAGTTTTTATCTATATATTGGGGATTACGACCGTGATGCACCCTGTGATGTGATGGAGTATTGAAGACCCATTCCAGCGGTCCGAGTGATTTAATCGCTTGGGTATGCACAAAAAATTGCAATCCCAGATTGAGTAATACCACAAACACCACCCAGTTTGGATCGAAACCTATGACCACCAGCGGTAACCAAAATACCCACATGCCTGCAAAGGGATACATTAAACTCTGACGAAACGCAGTGCTAAAATTCATATTCTCAGAGCTATGGTGCACCACGTGAGCCGCCCACATCCAGCGGACTCTGTGGCTCGCCCTGTGGAACCAGTAATAACAAAAGTCCTGCGCGACCATCAAAGCAATAAAGCTCAATGGGCCCATTTCAATATCGAGTAACTTCCAACCAAAAATCGCCAAATACAGCTTAGCGATCAACAAACCAGTGAGTAAATCAGCACCTTGATGCATGGCCGCGAGGCTGAAATTACACAGCACTTCTTGGCCGCGATAACGTGCACTCAAGGGTAGCTTTTGTTTTTTATCGCCAAAATACCATTCCAGTAAAATACACACGAAAAACAACGGCGCGAGCACGAGCAGTAACACTTCGGGGTGCTGGATCAGCGAGGCGATATCCATATAAGGTCGTCCTGTTCTCTTGTTGTTTTATGATTATTTTTAGTGTTTTTTATATCGATTCTGAGCGAATTTTATAATCCGCATTAAACGCCACAACACAGACAACAGTGGTCGATTAGTCGCATTTTACGACCCGCATACGGTTACCAGCGGGCATAGTGATCTTCGGCAAGTCCCAGCACATTATTCAACTGATAACTGCGCCCTTGATTATCGGTAATCGTGCCGCAGAAATGACCGATGAATTGACGAAAATTACTCTTAAGCAAGAGCAAATTACGCTTTTCACTGCGACAATTGCGCGCCGCGAACTGTAAATCCACTTGGCCATTTTGACTGTAGACTCGCCAAACCTCGGCGCCGAGCGTGGCATGGCGATCAAACTCAAATTGCACTGGTACGAGTAAATGACGCTCGCCATTAATCCAAAAGACATTTTCAGTAGCGCCGGTTTCATTGACGCCCGCGGCTAAATTAAGCCCCATAATGCCCTCATGGATCCGCGCGTTGATCGACGCCCAGCGCCAACTGGTATCGCGGCGCATGTAACCCGCCGAAAAATCATAACCAGCTAAAGCGTGATTCAGCGGCTGCGGCTCATGAGCTACAGTCAAACTACCTTTAACCGTCAAACCATTATGTTTCTGTGTGTAAGTCCAGCCGTTGTATCCAGTAGGACTACACATGGCCATAGGCAAACTTAAGGGAGCTGAGTGCAAAGTAACATCGGCTTGAATATTTTTAGTATCAATGATTAACCGCCAACCGCCCTCTACAATCTCAAAGCTTAACTGCGCCCCTTTACGGCCAATACTACTTCGGCCCTCGGCAGGCGATGGCGTCATCTGATAGCCAAACCTCAAAGGTTTTAACCAATCAAGCTGGGTGAGTGTGTTGGTTTTTATATCGTATAAATAACAAAAAGCACTGCCGACGTAGGCAATATCGGCAAGCGCGATGCCTAGGACATAACGCGGCGTGACCAAAGAGACAAACTGAAATTGTTTATAATCGAAATGCTTGGCCCACGCTGAAGCGGGTTTATCCATAGTATCGAAATATGCAAAGTCCGCTAAACCTAAGGTTTTGACTATGCCATCGAAATGGCCGAAATGGGGTAGCCCCTTCGGATTGATCAGGCTATCTGGGGCGATTTGCGTTGCTATCGTTAACATGGCTAAGCCTTACAAAAAAGACGCGGGAGCATCTATGCTCTCTCATTCTAAACATCGAATTTTTACTCTAACCTGTCCCCCATTGCATTAAAAGAGTGCAAGGACAAAATGTTGTTATTTTGTTGCCAGTCAATATTCGGTTTAATGTTTTAAATTCCTTGTTTGTAAAACGATTAAAGCGCCTAAAGGCGCTTTAATCGTTGGATAAGGAGAGATTAGAATCGGTAACTAATACCAAAGTTGATCCCCTGTAATTCAAGCTCTTTCATCGGGATATATTGGTATTCCAAATTCAAACCAAATCCTGACTTAAATCGATATTGCCAGCCTGCGGCGCCATAAAAACCGACATCATCCGAGTCCATATCCTGTTTATCTATCTCATAGCTGACTTGAGTATAAGCAGCGCCTAATTTGGCATACAGGCTGTTACCACGAGACAAAGCATACTCACCGTAAGCGGCGGTTCTAACACCTTGGTAACGTAAATCTTTTATCTCACTGATGACGCTAACAAGCGCACTCGCCACTCCACCTGAACCCGCTAAATAACCCGCCTCAAACCCAAAATGCTCGTTGAGCATATAGCGGTAATATAAGTCGCTGGTTAAGGTGTCACCCGCATCATATTTACCGTTCTTAGTTTCAAACTCTTGGGTACCGTAACCTAAACTACCACCCAGTATATGGGCAGAATCGCCCGCGAGCGCATTGGAGCTCATCATGCCTGACGCCAGCATCAGGCCAACAAATAACGAAGTGAATGATATTTTTTCCATATTTAACCTGCCTTCCATGCCTTGTAACTATGCGAATAAATGATGTGAATGCACAGAAAACACGGATGTGAATAATGAGCACAAGATATTAGCAATAAAAGCTGTACCTCAACTGAATCACGGTGTTCTGTGGCATCAAAAGTGATTTCTGGTATGCTGTAGCCACTTTTACTTGTACGAGAGATCCCATGAAACGGCTATTACTGACCTTGACTTTCCCCCTGCTGTTCGCGGGCTGTGCCAGCCAAAATCCGACTCATATGGCTTTCAGCCCTCAAGTGCCCAATATCAGCCAACAAACGGCGCAACTTGTACCTATCGCTCTTGAAACGGTAGATACACGCACAGTCGATTATGTTGCTCGTTTTATTGAAGAAGGGACAAAAACACGTTTAGTTGGCCCGAGCGAACCGCCTAAACTGTTACTCGATGAAGTATTCCGCGCAGGTTTTGCTCAAGCGGGCTACCAAATCGACCCAAGCGCAACTAATTCAGTGCAAATTCAATTAGAAGAATTGCAAATGGATATCACTAAAAAGACCTTTGGCTATGAGGCAAAACACAGTGTGTTAATCGCAGTTCAAGCCAAAAACTCCACCCAAGAGCTGGTTAAACGCTATAAAGCCAAAGGCACTTTAAAAGGTCCTTTAACGCCCGATTTTGCAACCTTAGAACTGGATATGAACAAATTGCTCGGCCAACTTACCGGCGAGATTCTAAACGATCCTGAGCTTAATCAGTTTCTACAAAAATAACAGCGTCAGTTTATTATAAGGAAATCAATATGCTCCGTTGGATATCAGCCCTCTTACTCATCTTTATGAGTCATCATAGCCTCGCACTCGACATTCAGGCCGATACCTTGTATCCCAGAGTCGAATTTGATACTAGCTTAGGCAAAATCGTGGTCGAGCTAGATAGAACTCGTGCACCAATCACTGTCGATAACTTTTTAACTCATGTCGTTAAAGGCGAATACGACAACACAATATTTCACCGCGTGATCAGTGACTTTGTGGTGCAAGGCGGCGGACTCACCCCCAAGTATGAAGAGCTCCCCGAGGGTAAGCCGATAGTCAACGAATCAGGAAATGGCCTAACAAATAGCATGGGCACTATCGCCATGGCACGTGAAAACGAGCCGCACTCAGCCACTCGTCAGTTCTACTTTAACGTAGCCGACAACACTAAACTCGATCCCTCTAAACGTCGTTGGGGTTATGCCGTATTTGGTGAAGTGATTGAAGGTAAAACCGTCCTCGAAGCTATGGCTGTCGTTGAGACAGGAACTAACACTAAGCTCAATTGGCCCGATGTTCCTGTTACCCCTATCATATTGAAAAAAGCCAAATTATTACCAAAACAGTAATCAAAATATAATTTCGAGCAAAAGCGCTAATTTTGCATCTATACTGTGATAGTAAACAGAAAGGAGGCAAACGATGACGGCAACTGAGTTCATCGATAATAAAGCGCACCAACTCGCCTTCTATGGAAAAGCGTTTTTGAGTGAAGAACTCGACTTCCATGAAGTGCAACTTTACTTATGGGACACGTTAGAAGAATGGCAGCAACTGAATTCGACTGGCGAAGCGCAAACTGAAACTGAAAAAGTGTTTTGGCACTTGCTCCACAGCTTTAACAGGTGGCCTGACTGTGTGATCCGCGGTAATCAATATCTGCGTAAGCAAGTAAATGATTGCTGTGACTACCTGAGTTTAGGAGGCCGAGTGCCGCAGGGATGCATCGGGATAAGACCTTAAGTTCAGCATTCCTATCGATAAAAAATGGCCCTGTAATAGGGCCTTTTTTATTTCGTAAACCAATTCCTCGTGTGTACATTATTACGCTCTCCTTACTATCAAGATCTATGCTAGCGATAAAGATAAGCGGTAAACTTTTAGCTACAAGCAGTTAACTCTCGAGCCATATTCAACCATCTTATAGTGCTAAACGGGACTCCAAAGTAAAAGGAATACCATTAGCCCTTGAACCCTATGGCACCTTACCCGTAAGCTAAGCGGATTAAACACTTAGACTCATGCCTATGTCCGCAACAGGTTTTATTCAACGTACACTCGATGCCCTCAGTGTCTATTATCACAAGCGGGTTTTGATCCTGTTATTACTGGGTTTTTCTGCTGGTCTACCATTAATGCTGGTATTTTCAACGTTATCCTTTTGGTTGCGTGAAGCTGGTGTTGATCGCACTTCAATCGGTTATTTCAGCTGGATAGCCTTAGCCTATGCGTTTAAATGGGCTTGGTCACCCTTAGTCGATCGGCTTTCATTGCCGCTGCTAACTCGATTTCTAGGCCGCCGCCGTAGCTGGATGCTGTTCGCTCAGTTGTTATTGGTTGGTGCCATCTTAGGCATGTCTTTTAGTGACCCTCTCAAAGATCTCGAGCGCTTGGCACTGTTCGCATTAATGGTCGCCTTTGCCTCAGCCACCCAAGATATTGTTATTGATGCCTTTCGGATTGAATCAGCCCCAGAAAAGATGCAAGCCGCACTAGCAGCGGCCTATCAAGTGGGCTATCGCAGCGCCATGATTATCGCCACCGCAGGCGCACTCACCATAGCGGCTTGGGTTGAACCCGGTAACACGGCATACAACTTAGTGGCATGGCAAACTTCTTACCTGATTATGGCAGGATTGATGTCTGTTGGGATTTTGACCACGCTTTTTAGCCGCGAACCCGAAGTCGATACCCGCGCCGCCGATGCCACTGAATTAGCGCTAAAACAACGCTTAAGTGCACGTTATCCTAGAATTATCGCAGCGGGCATATCTTGGGTATATACGGCCAGTATTTTACCCTTTATCGACTTTTTCAAACGCTATGGCCGCAGCGCTATCCTCATCTTATTACTGATTTCTTGCTACCGGATCTCGGATATTGTGATGGGGATTATGGCGAACGTCTTTTATGTGGACATGGGATTCACTAAGGAAGAAATTGCCTATTTAAGTAAAATCTATGGCCTGATCATGACCTTAGTCGGCGCAGCCTTTGGCGGCGTTCTGTTAGCTCGCTTCGGAACTATGAAAATCCTTTTCCTCGGTGCCTTACTGGTTGCCGTAACCAATCTGCTATTCGCGTGGCAGGCAGTGATTGGCTACAACGTGCCCTTTTTAACCTTTGCTATTTCCGTGGATAACTTCAGCGCTGGGATAGCCACGGCGGCATTTATTGCCTATCTCTCGAGTCTCACTAGCAACGGCTACAGTGCAACGCAATATGCCTTACTGTCTTCGATTATGTTGCTTTTCCCTAAATTTATCGCGGGCTTCTCGGGCGCTTATGTCGACGCATTTGGCTATGTGAACTTCTTTGTCGCTGCCAGTGTTATTGGCTTTCCAGTGTTGTTTTTGGTTGTCTTAGTCAACAAGTATGCCCCGCATCCAAGCACATCATTAATGGATGATTCGTCAAAAAGTGCACCAACAAACTCGGATTAAGGTCTCATAGCACTTATGTCATCAATATAAAAAAGCCCTCACACCTTAGTGTGAGGGCTTTTTTATATTTAAAGACGAAATGGCAAACGCGATACTGCATCACGTTAAACCAATTCTGCTCGATTAATCTTTAAAGTTATCAAATTGGAAAGGCTGGCCTAACTCAGACTCACGTGCCAACGCCATGACAGCTTGTAAATCGTCACGTTTTTTACCTGTAACTCGTACTTTCTCGCCCTGAATAGACGCTTGTACTTTAAGTTTGCTGTCTTTAATTAGCTTGACCAGTTTTTTAGCAATTAAGGTTTCTATACCTTCTTTAAACTTCACTTTTAGGGAGAAGGTTTTACCGCTGTGGATGGCTTTCTCATCGACTTCCATCGAAGACGGATCCACATTACGTTTGCTCAGTTGCATACGTAAAATGTCCACTAATTGTTGGCATTGGAAGTCATCTTCAGCGGTTAACGTGACCACATGATCCTTATATTCCACGTCAGCCGTTTTACCGCGAAAATCGAAACGTGTCGCCAGCTCACGCTTAGTATTATCAACCGCATTACGCAGTTCAACTTCATTCACTTCTGACACAATATCCATTGAAGGCATAGTTTTTATGTCCCATATCAAATTAATATGCAGCTAGTTTACCCACACACAAGCCTAAGTTGAAGGTAAAGCCTAGAATAAAAGCGTAATCATGGGTGACTTTAGCCACACATTTTCCTATCATTGCCCCACTCTAAGCTAATACAAACATATTTGTGATAACTAAAAATACCCTATTTAAGCTGGCTTTAGCCGTAGCCTTTGTCGTGATCAGTTATCTGGTATTTTCCAGACCAACCTATTCGCAAAGTATTCCGAATATCGACAAGGTAGGCCATCTTGGGAGCTTTTTTTGCCTCTCCTATCTCACCTATCTTGCTTTCAAACCTAAGTGGTATTGGTTATCTCTCACACTGGCAAGCTACGCCATTTTAATTGAGTTGGTGCAATCACGTTTGCCCTACCGTAGCGCTTCTGTGGGTGATGTTATTGCCGACTTTTCGGGTATTGCACTGTTTTACTTTTGCAATTGGGCCTATGGCAAATACTTCCGCGCAGCGCAATTGCGAGAAGATTAACTCAGGCGCTTCAAACTGGTACTGATGACCGATACCTTAAGGCTACAGATATGACTCATGCTGTGAACATAAATCGCGTGGTGGATATTGCGATTTTAGGTGCTGGTGCCGTTGGGCAGCTTATTTGCCACCAACTGACTACAGCGGGCATGAGTGTTGGTCTTATCGGCCGCGATTCAATTGCATCTATACAGCAGACACTTAGCGTCACTCCATTAGCGCTGGCCAATGATAATCAACATAAAACACAAGCACTCCAGTATTCTGTGCCTATCTTAGCGGCCAATGCGCTCGTTAATATCCGCCTCGTGATTGTCTGCGTCAAAGCCTATCAAGTGCTCGATGCACTTTTGCCCTTACTTAACCAACTGCCCAGACAATGCCACATTTTGTTGTTACACAATGGAATGGGACCTCATTTAGCCCTAGCGCCGCTAATTGATGCGCAAGCTGATGACAGAGGGCTAAGCCTAGGGACAACTTCCCAAGGGGTGTTACGTCAAGCCAGTTGGCAAATTAGGCAAACTGGACAAGGGCTAACTCAATTTGGGCATTTTGCAGGTACAGAGCTCACTGAGCATTATCGCAATGCTTTACTGGCGGCTATCCCCAACAGTGAATGGGTGGATGCCATTGTGCCTTGTCTATGGCAGAAACTCGCCGTTAATGCCGCGATTAATCCGCTTACAGCACTATATCAATGTCCTAATGGCACACTCGCCGAGCCAGATTTTAGTGACATGATTAAAGGCATTCTCGACGAGTTAGTCACGGTTGCCACACTCGAGGGCGTGCCTCTCGATAAACAATTGTTACACGACAGGGTCTATCAGGTGATCCGCCTCACTGCGGGGAATTTCTCATCGATGCACCAAGATATTGCACACCAAAGACGAACTGAAATAGACCAAATTAATGGTTATATCTGTGAGCGTGCACGAGCGCACGGTTTAAGTGCGCCAGTTAATGCTGACCTCTGGGCGCGCGTCAAACAGCTAGAAGCTTAAGCAAGAAAAATTACATAATAAAACTAAATATAACATTATGTTTAATTTATATAATTTTTAATTTTTTGCTAAATCCCCACTTTTTATTTACCGCATTAAAACGCGAATTCCCCTAGTGCCATACTCACTCGGCTTTTCCCGCACTCATGCTAGTCAAGCAAATTTAACTTGCACCAATGATACGCACCAAATCAGGGCGGATTAACTTTGCTTTGCACCGTTTTGCATCAAAATTTTAAGCTATTTCGGTGCATTTTAATGTTAACGCAATGATAATAAATGCTTTATCTATATGGCCTAATTCCTGCTTTATTCCAATAAATTGAGTCTACAGCTTGTTGGAGAGAAAATTGAAACTGGTCACTGCTATCATTAAACCGTTCAAATTAGACGATGTACGTGAAGCCTTAACTCAGCTCAGCGTCCATGGCATGACAGTCACTGAAGTACGCGGTTTTGGCCGCCAAAAGGGCCATACGGAATTGTATCGTGGTGCTGAATATGCAGTGGACTTTTTACCTAAGATTAAACTCGAAGTTGCCATTCATTCCGATCAAGAAGATGCCGTTATTGATGCCATTATTGCTGCAGCCCATACGGGCAAAGTGGGTGATGGCAAAATCTTTGTGACTTCGTTAGAACAAGTGGTGCGCATTCGCACTTCGGAAGAAGGAGTTGATGCCCTATGATGCTAGTGAGCTTCAGACTCAGTATTAAATACCTATTGATATTATTCAGTGTATTGGCGACGAATGCCGTCGCCGATGATGGTCAATTTAGCGCTGCAAATACAGCGTGGATCTTAAGCTCATCCGCATTAGTGTTGTTGATGACCCTGCCAGGATTAGCCTTGTTTTACGGCGGTTTAGTTCGCAGTAAAAACGTGCTTTCAATATTGATGCAATGCTTCTCTATTGCCGCCCTAGTGTCAGTTTTATGGTTCGGGCTAGGTTATTCACTCGCATTCGACACAGGTAACAGTTTCATCGGTGGCTTAGACAAAGCACTACTGTCAGGTATTGGTCGCGATAGTCTTAGCGGGGATATTCCCGAGCCGCTGTTTATGCTATTTCAAATGACCTTTGCCATCATAACGCCAGCCTTAATCATCGGTGGTTTTGCCGAGCGAATGAAGTTTTCAGCTGTGCTTATCTTTTCAGGTGCTTGGTTATTACTGGTTTATGCGCCGATCACCCACTGGGTTTGGGGCGGTGGCTGGTTAGCACAGCTAGGACTGTATGATTTCGCGGGCGGAACCGTGGTGCATATCACCGCAGGGGTTGCTGCGCTCGTGGCCGCTAAAGTGCTAGGTCCACGCAAAGGATTTTTAAACTCGGCGATTATGCCGCACAACCTGACGATGACAGTCACAGGCGCGGGCATGCTGTGGGTGGGTTGGTTCGGTTTTAACGGTGGCAGTGCGCTCGGCGCTAATGGCACCGCAGCCATGGCGATTCTAGCCACTCATCTCGCCGCTTCTATGGGCGCGATGACATGGGCGGCAATTGAGTGGATTAAGTTTGGTAAACCCAGCGCCCTTGGCATAGTCACAGGCATGGTAGCGGGCTTAGGCACTATCACTCCCGCCTCTGGTTATGTTGGCCCAGCAGGCGGCTTAGTCATAGGTTTACTCGGTGGAATCGTGTGTTTTTACTCAACGGTTTATATCAAACAGAAACTTAAAATCGATGACTCCTTAGACGTTTTCCCCGTGCACGGTGTCGGCGGTATTCTCGGTACCCTTTTGGCAGGAGTATTTAGCTCGACCCAATTAGGCGTCTTTAGCGGCTACGGTTTTGCGGCAGTGAACGACACTATGATAGACCAACTTGGGGTACAGATTATCGGGGTTGTGGCGACATTCACTTATACTGCAGTGGTCACTTGGTTGCTGTTTGTGATCATCCGTAAGCTACTTGGCGGCCTTCGCGTCAGCACAGAACAAGAAGTTAACGGCTTAGATTTATCGGAACACGAAGAAACGGGTTATAGCCTTTAATCAGAACCTCGAGCCAGAACCTTTAGTTAAGACAGTTGAATAGCCATAAGGGTACCAAGACGCCCTTATGGCTGACTTACATCATGATGCTACTTTTTGAAATGTTCGACTAACCATAACTTTAAATCCGCCAACTTCATCGGCTTAGCAAAGAGATAACCTTGTAAAAAATGGACTTGGCGACTGGTCAAATAGTCCGCCTGCTCCTGGGTTTCAACCCCTTCAGCCACCACCACATAATTCATCTTATGGGAGAGCTCAATAATGGTATCGAGCACGTGGGAAGTCACGGAGTCCTGCCCTATGGTATCGATGAAGCATTTATCGATTTTCAAGTAATCTAATGGCATGGTTTGTAACAAAGATAAGGTTGTTTGCCCAGTACCAAAGTCATCGATAGCCACTAAAATCCCCAACTGGCGTAAGCTTTCAATGCGCAGGCAAATATCCGGCGTTAATAATTGCCGTTCGGTGATTTCGATTAAAGGCTTAACGCCAATACGATCCAAAGAATCCCGCAGATGAATAAATTTCGACTCGATATCATCTTGGGTGAAATGCTCTGGCGCCACGTTGAACGCGACTCTAAAGCCCGATTCAACCTTCATATTAGCAAAATCTTTTAATGCCTTTTCGAAGATATAATTGGTCAATGGAACAATCAGCTTGCTCTCTTCGGCGATAGGAATAAACAAATCAGGCCGTACTAAGCCCATTTGTGGGTGCTGCCAACGCACTAATGCCTCGACTCCTTTGGCCTTGCCGTCCTCAGCACAGATCACAGGTTGATAAACCAAAAAGAACTCTTCGTTCTCTATCCCGCTACGAATATCATCAGCAAGGGAGTGACGAGATAACCGTGAATAGAGCACAAACAAGATAGAACCCGTAATCAAAATAATGCTAAAGGGTAATGAGATGGCAAAAAATATCCAAAAAAAATGCCTAAAAAAAGCAGGTGACATTTCTAGTAACACCGAAAAACGATGATCCTCAGAATCTAAAGTCATTACCTCATTTTTGATAAACTCGAGTGATTCAGGAATCGTTTTACCATTGATGGATAAAGCGACATTGATAACTGCGCTAGGAAACACATCGGGCTGTACAAAGGAATCTAATAAATATTGTCCTTCTATAATGACAGCAGCGCCGTGTTTAGATTTAGGGTCCCATTTAGATGACACTATCGCGGGCACCTCAGGCATAAAAGGCGTGCCCGTAATAATAAACTGGTTAGATATTTCAAGATTTTCGGTAGCACTAACAATGCTCAGGGGAGTATCAATATCACCGGTTTTAGAAGAGCAATAAACATGTTGTGAATCATATATTAAAGCCGAGCGAAAGTAGGGTTGGAACAACATATAGTTGTATAACTCTTGACACTCAGAATCCTTCAATGCCAATGCATAATGGCTGATTTCATTAGCATGGGACACCAAAGTATCAATATGACTCACATAAATAGCCCCCACACCTTTGACTTTATCTTCAACAAAATACTGTGCAGAGAGATAACTTGCGACAGCAGCAATTCCAATTGGAAACAATATGACTGCCAGCCATTGCCATAATGACAGATTTAATTTTGCTAACTTTTTTCGCATATATCCTTAACTCGCACAGCGCTCGGTTAAAAATGGTATCAAAATCTATGGAGCAAGACGTGTGTATATTTGTATCTCAGCGAATGTTTGCTTGATATAAACACACTGAATCGAGTTCTATTTTAGTCTAAAAAACCAGCATACCTTCTATTAATTTAGTCTATTCCCACATCACCAAAATGGCGGCGATAGCGATTAAGACTAACCCTAGCATATCTTTTATCTTTACTTTTTCCTTCAGCCAAAAGGTGGCAATCAAGATCATAAAGAAAACTTCAACTTGACCTAAAGTTTTAACATAGGGCACAGCCTGCAACGACATAGCACTAAACCAACCGATAGAACCTAAACAACTGGCGATGCTTGTCAGTAAAGTCAACTTAGGTCGTTGCCATAATGCTATCAGCGTAAATTTATCCTTAAGCAACAAATAACTGACTAACAGCAAAGTTTGTAGGCCTATCACAAATAGCAACACCCAAGCTGCGCTATGGGGGAAACCCACATTCAAACATAAACTCGCTTCTCGTACCCAAAGCGATGTCAGCGCAAACGAAGTACCGCAAGCCAAACCAATCAATACCGTATTGAGCGACAAGCTTCGCAGGCCTTGCTTGGCACTCATGAGAAAAATTGCCACACCACCCAACAACACTCCCGACCAACCTAAAAGGGATAAATGCGTCCCAAAAAACACTGTGCCTAAGATCGCAGCGACCACGGCTTCACTCTTGGCTAGCCCAGCACCAACGGCAAAGTTCTGTTGCTTGAACAATTTCACCATCAAGCCCGTCGCGAGGATTTGCATCGCCGATGCTCCGAGAATAAAACCGATAAAACGGTCGCTAAAATCGGGGATTCCGACATCCTGCCAAAGATATAAGCTCGCCAGATACACGGCGGCAATCGGCCCAGCCCAAATAAAACGCGCTAAGGTCACGCCCGCAACACTCACTTCTTTACTCAGCTGGCTTTGAAACGCATTACGCCAAGCCTGCATAAATGCCGCCAGCAAAGTGAGTAAGATCCACATAAAGGTATTCCGTAAAGAATCTGGTCGGCTATAAAAACAAGATTGTTAGGCAAAGCCCATCATAAAACATTAATGTTTCAGATAGCTACGGTGCTATACCAATCACATTCCTCGACTGAAAAACAAAAGCCCCGAACGAGTCGAGGCTTTGGGATTAAGTCACTAATTCATTAAGTCTTAGCTTGCGATTACTTACTGGTATCGATTGGCTCGAAGGATTTCACCAAATCGTCGATCGCTTTCATTTGCTTCAGATAATTTTCTAACTGATGTAAAGGCAGCGCACATGGGCCATCACACTTAGCGTTATCAGGATCGGGGTGCGCCTCAATGAATAGACCCGCTAAACCCAGCGCCATACCACTGCGCGCTAACTCGGTCGCCTGTGCACGACGTCCACCCGCTGAATCTGCACGACCACCAGGGCGCTGCAGCGCATGAGTCGCATCAAAAATCACTGGGTAGCCAGATTGCTTCATCTCATCCATGCCCAACATATCAACGACTAAGTTGTTATATCCAAAGCTTGAACCACGTTCACACAAGATGATCTCGTCATTACCCGCTTCGTTAAACTTAGTGATGATATGGCGCATTTCATGTGGTGCTAAAAACTGTGGCTTTTTCACATTGATAATAGCGCCAGTTTTTGCCATCGCGACAACCAAATCTGTCTGGCGAGCTAGAAATGCAGGTAACTGAATAATATCAACTACTTCTGCCACTGGCACACACTGATGCACTTCATGCACATCGGTGATCAAAGGTAAATTAAAGGTCTTTTTAATCTCTTCAAAAATCTTTAAGCCTTCCTCCATACCTGGACCGCGGTAAGAGTTGATCGAAGAACGATTCGCCTTATCAAAAGACGCCTTAAATATATAAGGGATCCCCAGCTTTTGAGTCACTTCGGCGTAGGTTTCAGCAATCGACATAGCGAGATCGCGAGACTCAAGCACGTTCATGCCACCAAACAACACGAAAGGTTTATCGTTGGCAATCTCGATTGAACCTAGGTTTATGATTTTATTACTCATCGCAACTTCTCTCTAAAATGCTGGAACCTTTCCCAGCGGTGAATAGGAGCTAAGGCGGTTATACCGCAACTAACTGTAAAATTTGACCACAAATCCATGCCATATAGGTTCCTAACGCATAACCTAATACGGCTAACAGTACGCCCACGGGTGCTAAAGCGGGGTGAAATGCCGCCGCAACTACAGGGGCTGACGCAGCGCCACCCACATTCGCTTGGCTGCCTACGGCCATATAAAATAACGGGGCTTTAATCAGCTTAGCCACCAGTAACATAAAGCTTGCGTGAACGATCATCCACACAATACCAATTAAAAAGTACAATGGCGTATCGAGCACCTTACTCACATCCATATGTAGACCAATGGTCGCAACTAAGATGTAAAGGAAGGCTGAAGCCACTTTTGATGCCCCCGCCGCCTCTAAATGACGCACTGGGCTGAATGACATCGCCAAACCAATCGTTGTGACTATCACCACTAGCCAGAAAAATTTAGAGGTTAAACTGTAATCTGCGGTCCAAGGATAGTTCACTTCAAAAAATGGCCCCAGAAAATCAGCGGCGATATGAGCAATACCTGTGATACCAAAGCCTACAGCGACAATCAGCATAAGATCGCGCAGATTAGGAATGCGTGCATTTTCAGCGTGATACTTTTCAACTTTATCTTTTAACGCTTCAATAGCAGAAGTATCTGCACCGGTTTTAGCATCGATCTCTTTCGCTTTTGAGGCAAGAAACAGCAGCACTGCCATCCAAATATTGGCGACTATCACATCGACTGTCACCATCACAGAGAAAATATTACCGCCCACGTCATAAATCTCTTTCATTGCAGCTTGGTTTGCGCCCCCACCAATCCAGCTCCCCGCTAAGGTCGTCATACCACGCCATACCGCATCGGGGCCATCGACCCCAATTAAAGAAGGTTCAATAACCGACACCAGCAACAAGGCGATAGGGCCGCCGATAACGATACCGACAGTGCCGGTTAAAAACATGATCAAAGCTTTCGGCCCTAAACTTAAAATAGCTTTTAAATCAACGCTTAAAATCAATAATACTAAACAAGCTGGCAGCAAATAACGGGATGCCACAAAATACAGTTGTGAGGTATTACCATCGATTACCCCAAAGGTATTCAATAACGATGGCAAGAAATAGCACAATAAAAGGGCGGGAATAAAACGATAAAACTTCTGCCAAAAAGGATGACTACTGCTACTGGTATAAAATACAAAACCTAGAATTGTCGCGAGTATTCCTAACGCCGTGGCATCGTTCGTCACTAAAGCCGTGCTTGTCATGCTAATTTCTCCCTGTTGATACAGTTATTATTTTTATTAGAGACTTAACTTTTAAGTCCCTGGGTCAAACTTCCATCTGCCCAGTGTTATTATTTTTGCGGATTGAATTCGTTAATAAAAGTTGAATAAATAAGAAGAGCCCCGAAAGGCTCTGCTTTAGTGATAAACCTCGGCGTGTTCGTTTAATTCTTTGAGCTGCATCTTCACTATCTCGATCACGGGATCGTGAGGACTATTATCAACAAAATGCTGCAGATCGGCGGCGGCCACATTAATACAACCCAACTGCTGTGCAATAAATGCCCGCTCACGATTCAAATGTACATCGTCAACATGCCATTGCAACAGCAGGCTGCAACACTCCATCGCTGCCTCAAATTGATGCGACACTATGCAACCCGCCTTAAGCTCATGCAGCATACGCGTCAGCAGTTTTTTCACCGTTGCAGGCTTTAAGTAACTTGCCTTAAGTTCAGCAGCATTACCTAACTCGCCGCGCACTAACACGTGCAACTGGTGACGGGTGAGTTCCTTGCCCGTTAAAGGATCCAAATAACTCACTTCACCGCCAATCTTACAACGCAGAACCGTATTGCCAGGTAGCAATATGGGTTCGAGTTCAAGATCTAACTGCTTCGCCAGCAACATCAATACCGTCGCCAGCGTTGTACTATTACCTTGGCGACTAATTAAGCAAGTACCTAAATCTGCCGCCTCTGTACTGAAGTAGTTCTCACGAACACAAAAACCTAAATCCTCGTAAAACCAATGCAACAGCGCATTAAAACGCTGTTGTTGATCAACCAAGTAATGACTTAATACGGCTCCCGCCATTTCAAACCAAGCCCATTTAGCGGCTTCAAGTTTAGAAAATCCAAGGTGCGCACCTACATCCAATGCCGACTCGGGCAATGAAATGCCATCTTGCAGAGTGTAGTTACCCATTAACCCAATAATACCGCTTGTTTAAAATGAGCCAATTTAGCAGCATAAACCAACCAACCTATCGCGCCTAAGTAAGCAAACACTTTGAACAATTTGTTTCTGTTCGCTTTTATGGCAATGGCGCCTAGGACAATGTAAGCAACTACAGCACCGATTTTTTCGGTCATCCAAGGATCCACAAAAGGAAATTGCTGGATCATAAAACACAAAGTTAAGCCCGACAGCAGTAGGAAAGTGTCGATAACATGGGGCGCTATCTTGAGCAGCTTCTTCTCCATCAGAGCCGATTGGCGCAGATGCAGGACAAAGCGCACGGTAAGCAATAACACGCTCAACGCGATAAAGGTAAAATGCAGATGTTTAACCGCAGGATATAGACTGTAAAAAGTTTCCATTACGATACTTATGGCCAGTGACAAAGGCGCTAGTTTACCCTAATCCTTGACGGCATACCAATGCCTATCAGCCTAGATATTCAGAGCTAACATCATAAAAAATCAAACGAGAAGTGACGATGAATTTAAGCTTAATTAACGATGAATCAACCGAGTTCGCCGATGCTGTAAAACAAAAAATTGTCGAGTTCAACCAAGTCCAATGGCAGGGGCTTAGCCGTAAAAATCTCGGACTCAAACTACAGGACTCCGAAGGTAAACTGTTAGCAGGGATCAGCGGTAAAACCTTCGGCAATTGGTTGTTAATCGACTATCTGTGGGTCAATGATTCTTTAAGACACCAAAGTATCGGCACGCGCTTATTATTAGCCGCAGAAAGCCAAGCAAAGGAGCGCGGCTGCCAATTTGCCCTACTCGATACCTTAGATTTTCAAGCTAAGCCCTTTTATGAGCGCCACGACTATCGCGTGCAGTGGATACAACAAGCCTATCCAGAAACCGGCAGTAAATTTTTTATGGTAAAAGTGTTGTGATGTTTAAGGTCAGCGGTCATAACCGAACCCAATGCTTAGGCTACCATTTCTGATATCTAACTCAGACCGCTTCAATGAACTTGAGCTAATTGCGAGTGGTTAATGATTTGCGCACCTTTTACTCGCAAAGCTACAAACGGAAAAATAAGACATAGGACAGACGTCCTCAGCCAAAGCGATCCAATTGAATTAAAGCTTTAACCTAATCCGGCTTAAACACGCCGATCACAGCGCCGGTGGCTTTTTCAGTGACCTTTTCATCGGTTTGCTGTTCACGGTAGTCACACTCTGTGCATTCAACGGTTTCGATGCCGTTTTCCTTGTAGAGTAAAATGCTGTCTTTGGCGCTGCATTTTGGGCACTTAGCACCGGCTACGAAACGCTTTTTGATTTTAGTGTTTGTCATAATAGATAAAGGACCAGATAGCAGGGCCAAGGGACTCGGCCGAAGAAATTGGCGCTATTTTGCCACACTGATGATTGAATGCCAGTGTTACCTGAAAGTGTGAGGCCTTAGGTCGATGTGATGCGATTCACTGAAGATCGTCCTGAAAAGTCGAATAATTGTCCGAGTTATCGGGTCAGGCTGTGGTTTGATACGGGGTTGTACGCTATTATCTGTGCCCTGACGAATTCACGTTCTAACCAAGTTGTAGTCAATGATCAGCATCAACCAAGCGCAATTAATCCGTGGCAGCAAAACCCTGCTAGATGAGACCTCTCTCACGATTTATCCCGGCCATAAGGTCGGTTTAGTCGGTGCTAACGGCACAGGCAAATCTTCACTGCTCGCATTAATTTTAGGTCACTTAAGCCTAGATAAAGGTGAATTTAGTCTGCCTTCTGGCTGGCAAATTGCCACTGTGGCCCAAGAAACCCCTGCGCTCGACGTCTCGGCACTGGAATATGTGATCGATGGCGATAGCGAATATCGTCAATTAGAAGCCTTATTACACAAGGCCCAAGAAGATAACGACGGCAATGCCATCGCACTCTTACACGGCAAAATCGACGCTATCGGTGGTTATGCGATTCATTCGCGCGCGGGTTCATTGTTAGCGGGTCTGGGCTTTAGTGAAGCCGATCAAAGCAATCCAGTGAAAAGCTTTTCGGGCGGTTGGCGTATGCGCCTCAACTTAGCCCAAGCGCTACTGTGTCGCTCTGACTTATTGCTCCTCGACGAACCGACCAACCACTTAGACTTGGATACCATGTACTGGCTCGAAGGTTGGATTAAGTCCTATCAAGGCACGCTGATTTTAATCAGCCATGATAGGGACTTTATCGATGAAATCGTTGATGAAATCGTCCACGTTGAAAATCAAAAACTCAATTTCTACAAAGGCAATTACAGTGCCTTTGAGCGCATTCGTGCCGAACGTATGTCGCAGCAACAAGTTGCCTTCGAACGCCAACAAAAAGAACGTGCACACATGCAGTCCTTCGTTGACCGTTTCCGTTATAAGGCGAGTAAAGCCAAACAAGCGCAGAGCCGCTTAAAGGCGCTAGAGCGCATGACTGAGTTGTTGCCGTCTCAAGCCGATAGCCCATTTTATATGGAATTTCGTGCTCCAGAAGCCCTACCCAATCCGCTGATTAAGATGGAGCAAGTCGCTATCGGTTATAGCGATAAGCCAATCCTGAGCAAGGTGCATTTAAACTTAGTACCGGGTGCGCGCATTGGTTTACTCGGCCGTAACGGCGCGGGTAAATCGACATTAATTAAGCTGTTATCGGGTCAATTATCGCCAATGACAGGTTTGTATGAACCTAATCCTGGCGTCAATATCGGCTACTTTGCTCAGCATCAAATCGAATTTTTACGCCTCGACGACACGCCGATGCAGCATTTAGTACGTCTTGCACCCAATGCCAGAGAGCAAGAGCTACGCAACTTCTTAGGCGGTTTTGGTTTTAACGGCGATATGGCGCTTTCACCTGTGCGCCCCTTTTCTGGCGGCGAGAAAGCCCGTTTAGTGTTAGCGCTATTAGTTTGGCAACGCCCTAACCTATTGCTGCTCGATGAACCCACCAACCATTTAGACTTAGAGATGCGCCACGCCCTGACAATGGCATTGCAAACCTTTGAAGGCGCTATGGTTGTCGTCTCGCATGATAGGCATTTACTACGATTAACCTGTAGCGATTACTATCTGGTGGATCAAGGTGAAGTACGCGCCTTCGACGGCGACTTAGACGATTATCACCAATGGTTGCTCGATGCGGCGAAAGCCAACTCGAATCAAAACAGCACCAGCGACGAGATCAAACCTGCCGCCGATAAGAAGATACAGAAACGCCTCGAGGCCGAGATCCGCCAAAAGGTATCGCCGCTCAAGCGCAAACAAACTAAGTTAGAAACCGAGCAACAAAAGCTGAGCGAACGCCTCGCCGAGCTAGAACACTTGCTGGCCGATAGCGAATTGTATGATCAAGATAACAAAGCCAAGCTAACCTCGGTATTAACCGAGCGAACGAGCTTGACGCAAACCTTAGAAGACAGTGAAATGCAATGGCTCGAGTTGCAAGAAGAGATAGATGCAATGGAGCAAGAGGTCATGGAGCAACAATAACTCCAGCGTTCTTTTAAATAAAAGTCAGTAGCAGCGGCAATACAAGGAAATAGTATGGCGGTTTTAACCCAGTTCGACAGTCAACTCTGGCAATGGTGTGATATGAGCTATGCGCAAAACAAAGCGCTCTGTCTCGAATTGCAAAATAGCTGTCAGGTGAACGTCAATCTACTGCTACTGGCACAATATTTAGATATCACTATGGATGTGTCTGGGCCGCAGCAATACAGCACGGACCAATGGCAAACGCTGATGAATGCTGTGGGTGAATGGGATGAAAGGTTTCTCATGCCCTATCGCAAATTACGTAAACTCGCTAAGTCCAGCCTGAATGAACAAGAGTATCAGCAGATGCTCGCCGTTGAGCTGATGATGGAACGTAAAGCGCAACGAACCATCTTGAATAAACTCAATGAACTCAGCCCAAGCGGCCAAGCGACAAATCTAGTGAGCTACTTAAGCCTGTTTGGACTCAGTGACATTGACGCCAACGAAATCGGCCTCATTGCGCCCTGATCTCCCCCAAACAAATCACGTTAAATCAAGCACCGCCAAGTTAGCTCGATCAAATCAACGCAGTGATCATCTGATCCGCTAACGGCTTCGTGCTTGCGGATAGCGTTCACAGTCATCCTTAATCACCAACCAGTTCAGCTGACTCTCAGTATAAATATGGTACTTAGGCTGAACTTGGTTAGCATCGTCCAGACTCGCTATGCTCAAGGTCGAATAATCAGGATATTGAGTATGCCGGTAAGTTAACGATGTACCGCATTGGTCACAAAATCCACGGCGAATAAACTCGGACGATGCGAACTCAGTCACCTGACCTTTAAGCCAAATCACTTGGCTGAGTTTAAAATCCATCCAAGCCCCAAATGCAGAGCCCGTGCTTTTTTGGCACGAACGGCAGTGGCAATAATCCGTATCAAAGGGTTCACCTTCAATCTGATAACGAATCGCCCCGCATAAGCAACCACCTTCCCGTAATATGTTTTCAGACATTCACACCCCATCAAGCTTTATCAAGCTAAGCTGCATTTTGATAAGATAACATCACCCTTTACCGTCAGTGAGCTTCTGTGCGAGTGCGGTGGCATTACGTGCCGTGATGCCATAAATCGACAGCTGCGGGTTAGCACCAAGGCTGGTCGGAAAGATAGAACCGTCCATTACAGACAAGTTTTCTAAATAGTGCGACTGACCATAACTGTTCACCATAGAAAGCTTTTCATCTTCGCCGAAGGGACAACCGCCCATCACATGCGCCGATGCAACGATAGTGCGCAGTGGCGCGAGTGACATCTGCGCAATGCTCTCTTTGGCGTCTTTCCACGAGGACAAGTAAGGCATGCCATCGCTGATCGGCAACACTTTTAAGGCGCCCGCCGAGAATTGTAACTCCGCCATACTAGCAAAAGCGCGTCTCGCGGCCCGCCAAAAAGCATCGGTCAACGGATAATCTAAAGCAAAGCCCTTATCCGTTAAGTGTACTTCACCGCCTTGACTGTCGGGATGATAGCCATCGCGGATCAAAGCGATAGTTACTTGTAACTGATTGAATTGTGACATTAACTCAGCATGACTCGTACCATAACCTAAAGTTTTAGAGGCGATTAAAATCGGATGCACCGGCGGCACTTCGAGTTTATAACCCAACTCACCATCGGCGCCATTGTTCCACACAAACTCATCGGAATAGATAGATTGCGGCGCACCGCTATGGCCATTGATCGAATCGGCAAATACGCCGCCGGATAACAAAGTAGGATGTAAAAAGGTGCGTTTACCCAAAAGTTGGTGGGGATCGGGCACTTGCGAACGCATCAAAATCGTCGGTGTATGGATAGCACCCGCACTCAAGATATAATGTTTAGCCTTAAATAACAGCTCAACGTCAGTGGGTCGTAAATTCACATCCAACGCCTGCGCCTTTAACGCAAACACTTGGCCATTATGGTGCTCAATCTTAGTCACTTTAGCGCGACTGATCAGCTGCGCGCCTTTCTCAAGTGCCGCGGGAATAGTAGTGACTAACATAGATTGCTTCGCATTGACCGGACAACCCATGCCGCAATAGCCAGTATTCCAGCAACCCGCCACATTGCGTTTAATCACAGTGTATTCCCAGCCAAGATTGATACAACCTTGCTTCAGGGCGGCATTATTGCGATTAGGCTCATAATTCCATTCATGAATGTTGAGCCGTTGTTCCATTTGCTCAAACCAAGGATCTAAACTCTCGCGATTAAGCCCAGCAACCGATTTATGTTGCGCCCAAAAAGCTAACGCCTCGGTCGGAGTGCGGATTGAAGTGGTCCAGTTAACTGTGGTTGAGCCACCGACTGCGCGGCCCTGAAAAATTCCAATCGCCTTGTCGGCGGTTTTCATCGCCGCAGCTTGTTGATACAAGTTGGGATAAGCAACTCGCTCTTCCATATTAAAATCGCTGGAGGATTTTAGCGGTCCCGCCTCAATCATGATCACGCTCAGCCCTGCTTGGGTGAGGATTTCAGCCGCCACACCGCCGCCAGCACCTGTACCGACAATAATCACATCGGCTTCAAACTGCTGGTTTTCTTGCAATTGGCTCGCATCAGTGTGCAACCAACCAGAGTTTAAACCATTCACTATAGGATCTATGATTGCCAACTTGAGTGCTCCACTGTCGCGGGTAAGATGCTTATTATTCGGCGTTTGATTAGGTTAAAAATGGACTCGCTATTTGAACAGTTCAGGCTTGGCATAATGCAGGCGGCTCCAGTGCTCAGGACAAGCGTAGTAACTTGCCATCACTAATTCCCGCAATCCGAGATAAGCCGTTTGTAACAAAGCAAAATAACTGTGCCGCCAGGTTTCTAACATATCAGTTAACTCGGCGGGAGAGCGCATCAATAGCGGCGTCATGCTCGAGGTGAGTACCAGTAAACCAAGACGATTTTCGAGCATATCGAGCAGCTCAAACAATTCGGTCTGCTGCTCATCGGGTAACACAGCAATCGACTGTTTGATGGCATCTAAAGTGCGGTTTTGCGCCGCTAACTTATGAATGGCCACATCAGGCAAGGCGCCGTCGAGCATCACAGGCAAAAGCACGCTAAACAACAAACGATAATCTTTGCCTTCGCTATCCTCGGGCAAACTAAACTCAGGAGAATAGAGATTAACCCCTAAGGCTAACGCCGCCGTACCGGCAAACGCGCCCATAATAAAGGTTCGTCGCTTCATCTCTATCTCCTAATTATCAACCTAAATGTCGGCCTAAATATCAGCATAAAAAACAATTGTGCTACAATGGCCGCGAGTTTATACCCAAGCGACCTCAAAATACGAATTTCAGCATTTTGAGTTGGTTTGGGTATAAATTAAACACACGTTTTAATTTTCAGCAATAGCCGATACCAAGATAAACATCTATGCCAAATTCCTTTATGCCACCTTGGTGGGCCAAGAGCCCCCATATACAAACGATTTTACCCGTATTCACTAAAGTGGCCAAACCAGCATTACAGCGGCAGCGCTTAGAGTTACCCGATGGCGATTTTATCGATTTAGATTGGCAGGATGTTCCACAGTCTGGCAAACCGATCGTGGTGATCATCCACGGCTTAGAAGGAAGTGCTCAATCCCATTATGCGCGGCGGATACTGCAAGCCTGTAAGGAACAGCAACTCGCTGCCGTCGTGCATCATCACAGAAGTTGTTCGGGTGAGGCCAATCGCCTCGCCCGCAGTTATCACAGTGGCGATACGGACGATTTACAGTTTAGTCTATCGACACTGAAAAGCGCGTATCCGCAATCGCCCTTATTAGCCGTAGGTTACAGTTTAGGCGGCAATGTGCTGACTAAGTATCAAGGCGAATATCAGGATGATAGTTTATTAGCCCGCGCTGTGGTTGTCTCTGCGCCGCTGCAATTGTCAGCCTGTGCTAAACGCTTGGAAAATGGCTTTTCAAAGGTGTATCAAAGTTATTTAATCAAACAGTTGCAACAGAAGATAAGCCATAAACTGAATGATCCCGATTTAGCCATCTCTATGCCGCTAAGCCAGTTGCAGGTCGACCGTTTAAATACCTTCTATGATTTTGACGATAAAGTCACAGCGCCATTACACGGCTTTGACGGCGTCGACGATTACTATACGCGTGCCAGTGGCTTACCCTTTATCAGCCGTATAACTAAACCGACGCTCATCATACATGCTAAGGACGATCCCTTTATGACCGATGAAGTGATCCCCCAATCGAGTCAATTGTCGGGCTATGTGGAATACGAACTGCATCCCTATGGCGGCCATGTCGGCTTTATTGAAGGCGGTACACCTTGGAAACCGCGCTTCTACCTTGAGCGACGGATTTTACACTTTTTACTCGGCGATCAAAGTGTTGACCCACTTAGCGTAGACCCAATCAACGGCGACAATATTACCCAAGGAAACACCGATGCTCATTCCCTATGAAACCCTGTTACAACTCCCCAAGGAAACGCTCGCCAATGTGATCCGCGAATATCTCTTCGGTCAAGTGGAGGATGGCAGCTTTGCCAGTCTCGATGAACAGGAGCTTGCTCAGGCGATAGTCCAATGTCAACAAGCACTTAAACAAGGTAAGCTGAAATTAGAGTACAGTGAAGATGATGAATCCTTCGCGATACGTTCAGCGGAACAAATAGCACAGCAGCAAGATTGACCAGTCCTACCTCTGTACCGTATAAATAGTACTCGCGTTTTTATCGCTTCCCCATAAGCGGCTCTTTTGGTTCCTAGCTAGGTAGAAAAAATGTCAGCAAAACATCCCATTATTGCAGTTACAGGCTCATCAGGCGCGGGAACCACCACGACGACCACCGCCTTTAGCCATATTTTTCGCCAACTCGGGATCAACGCCGCCTTTGTCGAAGGCGACAGTTTTCATCATTTTACCCGCGCCGAAATGGAAGTCATGATCCGCAAATCCCAAGCTGAAAATCGCAATCTTAGCTATTTTGGCCCAGAGGCTAATAACTTTGCTCGTTTAGAGCAATGCTTTCGCGATTACAGCACCACAGGCCAAGGTGAAACCCGCAGCTATTTACACACCTTCGATGAGGCAGTGCCTTTTAACCAGATGCCCGGCACTTTTACTCAATGGCGACCACTACCTGAAAATACCGATATGCTCTACTACGAAGGCTTACATGGCGGCGTAGTTACTGGTGATGCCAATGTCGCCCAGCATGTGGACTTGCTGATCGGCATGGTGCCCATAGTCAACTTAGAGTGGATCCAAAAAATTATCCGCGATACTTCGGAACGTGGTCACAGCCGTGAAAAAGTCATGGGCTCGATTGTGCGCAGTATGGATGATTATATTAAGCACATGACGCCGCAGTTCTCCCGCACTCACATTAACTTTCAGCGAGTACCGACGGTCGATACTTCTAACCCATTTAGTGCCAAAGATATTCCGAGCTTAGATGAGAGCTTTGTGGTGATCCGCTTCCGCGGTATCAATAATGTCGACTTCCCCTATTACCTCAATATGATCCAAGGTTCATTTATGTCACGGGTCAACACACTCGTCGTCCCCGGCGGCAAAATGTCGCTGGCGATGGAGCTGATCCTAACGCCTTTGATTAAAGATTTGATGGAAAAACGTCAACAACTTAATACCCCAGAGGCGAACTGAAACCTTGAGGATTTACGGGTAAGTTTGACTAAAGGCTAAGGAAATAAAGTCTTTTTTTGCAATGGATTAAGTTTTATTTAAGCCACTAGCGCTAATCTTGTCGGCATCGGGATTTCAGGCGAAAGAACGATAGTTGGCATACTCTTGGGAGTTAATTCCCCCATCTTGATCTGTTGATTTCCTTGAGTATGTCAGCAACCTTTTTAACGAAACTATATAAGTTAATTCCGCATCCATGCTTGATCTCTTGATTCCCTTGAGTATGTCAGCAACCTTTTATGAAGAATGAATTCCACATCTATGATTGATCTGTTGATTCCCTCGAATATGTCAGCAACCTTTTTAACGAAACTATATAAGTTAATTCCGCATCCATGCTTGATATATTGATTACCTTAAGTATGTCAGCAACCTTATCTTAAACTCTAAATCTTCAGAGTTAATTCCACATCCATACTTGATCTGTTGATTTCCTTGAGTATGTCAGCAACCTTATATGAAGAATAAATTCCACATCTATGCTTGATCTGTTGATTCCCTCGAATATGCCAGCAACCTTATCTTAAACTCTAAATCTTCAGAGTTCATTCCACATTCATACTTGATCTCTTGATTCCATTGAGTATGTCAGCAACCTCTCAGAAAATAGGTTCTAGGCTTTAGATTCTAGGAAAACAGAACGTTCGTAAACTCACTCATAGAACGCTGCACTTACCGAAAGGGCAAAGCCTGTTCCGTAAATCGTGAGTCACAAAGTGACGTTCTGTAGCAGTTTGCTGCATGCCGTTATCCGTAGCCGCAACGCGACGCGACGTTCTAGCAGTTGCGAAGCAACGCCCTAGCAGACCAAAGACCGTCCTAGATTTTTATACATCACCATGCACTCTAAGGCTATTCCTCTGGGCGAACAGTAGATAGATTCCTCCTCTAAACCCTCACCACCAAAACCACAGTGGCGATAGAAATCCACCGCATTTAAAGTTGATTCTAATCTGAGCTGGGCAATCCCCTGATTAAAAGCCATAGTTTCAATAAATTGCAGCAGCACTTTACCAACTCCTAACCCCATAGCATTGGGGGAAACAAACAAGGCTTCTAACTGGGCATAGGGTTCATCCAACATGGCAGTGCCGACCACAGTCTTAAGCTGCGACTCGTCAGAGGACAACTCTGCCACATAAAAATGTGCATCGACGATACGGCTAAATTGCTCGGTCAGTTCGCCCTCGGTCCAAATCACCAGATCGCCCGCATCATAAAATCCAGCGCAGCCCTTATTGATCGCCGCATTGCGGATATCCCAGCAGGCCTGAGCATCCGCTTTCGTTGCTTTTCGTATAGTTATCATCATGTTTCCCTATTAAAAATGCTCAGCCATAACATGCCATGAAGCCGCTAAAACGCCAAGTAAACGAGTGTTCTCATCTTTCAACCAATAAAAAACCGCCCGTAGGCGGTTTTAATCAAAGCTACAGAATCTTAATGGATCTTAGCTAACATATCTGATTTAGTCTTAGCGCTTGGCTTAGCCTTTAATCAATTCACTAATGGTCAATACGCCGTGGGTTGTTGCACCCGCGCCCCACATGGCAGAAGCTGAATCTTCAAAAGCGCCTGCTAAATCAACGTGTAACCATTTAGCTTCGGGTGACACGAAACGCCATAAGAAACCAGCAGCATTAGAAGCACCACCTGCACCACCGCCTTTCATTGCGCGGCTGTTGGCGGTGTCAGCATAGGCAGATGGACACATTTCTTTGTGCCAAGGATCCAGCGGCAGCGGCCATACGCGCTCGGCAACGCTAGTGGCTTTTTGCTGGGCCAGTTGCAACACATCCGCCTGTGGCGAGAAAATCGCGTTGTAGTTAGAACCCACTGCCATCACAGCGGCGCCTGTAAGGGTCGCTGCATCGATAATAAAAGGTGCGCCTGTCGCAGAAGCAGCTTGTAGGCCATCGGCCAACACTAAGCGCCCTTCCGCATCCGTGTTCACCACTTCAACTGTTACACCATTTTTGTAGGTCAGAATGTCACCTAACTTATAGGCGCGACCGCTGATCAAGTTTTCAGCACAACATAAGAAGAGTTTAACGCGTTTGTTGAGGCCAGATTTGATCGCTAAACCAAGTGCTGCAGTCACAGTCGCCGCGCCGCCCATATCGCATTTCATGCCTAACATGCCTTCAGAGGCTTTGATGCTGTAGCCGCCAGAATCAAAGGTAATCCCTTTACCCACAAGCGCCACAGACACAGGTGCATCGGCGGCTAATGGGTTGAAGTCTAACTCTAACATTGCCGGTGGACGCTCACTGCCGCGACCGACGGCATGGATACCAATCCACTGTTCTTCCAGCAGCGCTTCACCTTCGATAATCCGATAACTCACCTTGTCGCCACCAACCTCAGCCAACCATTTTGCGGCTTGCTGGGCGAGTTTCACTGGCGACAGGTTCTCAGGCGTATCGTTGATCAGTTGACGGGCAAAAGTCGCCACATCGAGTCGACGTTGCAATTCTGCTTGCACTGACTCATCACCACACCAATGGATTTGATAGCCTGGTTTTGCCGTCGCGAAACCTTGGGCAAACACCCACTGGCTATTGAGGTCCCAAAACTGCCCAGCTAATTCCACACAGCTAATACCTTGATTGCGCAGTTTACGGGCCGCCATTTGAATTTGACGCAGCTCATCGCCACCCGCTAAATGAATTTGCGCACCGTCGGCAGTATAAGTCACATCAGCCTTGCCCCAGTGCGCGGCGGGTGCTTCTTTGGTTAATTGCACTTTCATCAATTCAGTTACTTTTAGTTCACTCATTAGGGATCCTTATTTTTCGATTCGTTTTAGAACAATCAATCAGCAATCAGAACAAACTTTATGGCGGCAGTTTACTGCTAGCAGGCGATGACGCAAAGCGATTGGCTGAAGTTACTCAGGTAAAATCTGTAAACATTTGCGAAATTTGCTAGGCTTTGCGACCTAGAACAGCCGAGATAGGTATACCTATGGAATTTACACCGCCACTACAACAGGGCATTTTATTGCGCCGCTATAAGCGTTTTCTGGCCGATGTGCAGCTAAGCGATGGCAGTGAGATCACCCTACATTGCCCCAATACCGGCTCTATGCGTAATTGCCTGTATCCCGGTGAAACCGTATGGTTTTCTACCTCTGATAACCCTAAACGTAAGTACGCCCATACATGGGAACTGATGACCACGCCAGATGCTGGCTTAATCGGGATCCACTCGGGTCAGGCGAACACCTTAGCCGAAGAAGCCATCAATAAAGATATCATCAAGGAGCTCACGGGTTATGATAGCCTCAGCCGTGAAGTCAAATACGGTGATGAAAATAGTCGCATCGATATCCTGCTACAGGGTGCTCAAAAACCCGCCTGTTATATAGAAGTCAAAAGTTGTACTTTGCTCGAGGATGGCCAAGGTTATTTTCCCGATGCTGTGAGCCTACGCGGTCAAAAACATTTACGTGAATTGATGCTCATGGTGAGTCAAGGCTATCGAGCCGTATTGCTATTTGTGGTGCAGCATAGTGAAATATTCAGTGTTGCCCCCGCAGCACATATCGACCCTGAATATGCTAAGTTACTGAAAATGGCTGTGTTAGCCGGCGTTGAAGTGCTAGCCTATCGCTGTAAAATCTCCCCTACAGAGATTCACCTAGCCCAAGCCTGCGATGTACGAGTATGATGTTAAGGCTGAGTTAAATTTGATTTCATTTGAATTAGCGAACATAGTCAAAAAATTCAATCAAAGCAGAATGAAAAGTTTGCCTCGATGTGAAGATTCTGCTATAGATAGCGGCCGTTCTTAAGGACGCCCTACAAACGCAAATGATTACAGGAGATGCGTTATGCCTGAAGGCACCAAAAAACTTGGCGTACTCGCTATCGCAGGTGTAAATCCTTACCAGGAAAAGCCGGGTGAGGAGTATATGAACGCTAAGCAACTGGGTCACTTCAAGACAATTCTTGAAGCTTGGCGCAATCAGTTGCGTGAAGAGGTCGACCGTACTCTTAGCCACATGCAGGACGAAGCCGCAAACTTTCCCGATCCTGTTGACCGTGCAGCACAAGAAGAAGAGTTCAGCCTCGAACTTCGTGCTCGCGATAGAGAACGTAAGCTGATCAAAAAAATCGAAAAAACACTGCAAAAAATTGAAGAAGACGATTTCGGCTTCTGTGATTCTTGCGGTATCGAAATCGGCATCCGCCGTCTCGAAGCGCGTCCAACAGCCGATCAATGCATCGACTGTAAAACGCTTGCAGAGATCAAAGAGAAACAAATGGCTGGTTAATCAAGCATACTGGGCGGGGATTTCCCCGCCTATTTGTTTCTAGCAACTCGTAAACTCGACGAGCTTAAGCCAAGCTCACTCCAATTTACCCCGATTCGCTTTTCTCTTAGCATCCCTCTAAAATACATCCACTTTTACCGTCGCGACTTTAAAACGCCATCTAGTTGTTATGTCAAAGCCATTACATTCCTATTTATCCAGCCAGCCCTATGTCGGCCGCTTTGCGCCTTCGCCTTCGGGTGCCTTGCACTTTGGCTCGCTTATCGCCGCCCTTGGCAGCTATCTGCGCGCACGCTCGCTACAGGGTAAATGGCTAATTCGCATCGAAGATATAGACCCACCGCGGGAAGTCAAAGGCGCCGCCGATGATATCTTACGCACCTTAGAAGCCTATGGATTTGAGTGGGATGATGTGCCTCTGTATCAAAGCCAGCGCACAGTGGCTTATCAAGCGCAAATTGACTCGCTGCTCGCCCAAGATAAAGCCTATTTCTGCCAATGTAGTCGCAAGCAAATTCAAGCCATGGGCGGCGTCTACGATGGCCGCTGCCACCGATTGCCACAAACCCAGTCTGCAAATCTTGTTAGGTTGGGTGCGGTGCGAATCGTCAACACGGCGCAAGTGCAAGAATTTGATGACAATCTAATGGGCCATATTTGCGTTGATAGCCATTTTGCCGCAGAGGATTTCATCATCAAACGCAGTGATGGTCTGTACGCCTATCAATTGGCCGTAGTACTCGACGATGCTTATCAAGGGGTCACCGAAGTGGTTCGAGGCTGCGACTTAATCGAGGCCAGTTGTCGCCAACTGAGTTTGTATCAAAGCTTTGGTTTAGCCGCACCGCAATGGCTGCACTTGCCACTCGCCTGCATAAGTAAAGGCTTTAAGCTCTCAAAACAGAATCATGCACAGGCAATTGATACACTTAATCCACAGGCGAGCCTCAATGCGGCACTGGCATTTTTAGGCCAAACACCCGTCGAAACCCGCGGCTCTGTGGCGCAAATGCTCGCTCAAGCCGTGGATCAGTTTCAATTATCCACTATACCGCAACAATCTGAGATACTGATCGAGCCCTGATATACTCATTAGGCCGCATTTGGTATATGATAGCCGCCAGATTATTTAATCAAATAACAGATCATATTTCGAGGTGTCCCATTTTTCGCCGTATCAGCCAATTCTGCAAACAGCTATTTGAAGACGCGCCTAAAACGACCGCTCCGACTCCAGCTCAGATTGAACCAACAACACCTGAACAAAGTTCCGGTGCTTTGAGTTTAGAGTTAGTACCAAGAGATGCCCATACCATCTCGCGCAAACAAATCAGCGAGAATGCCCTTAAGGTATTATACAGACTGAATAAATCTGGCTTTAAAGCCTATTTAGTCGGCGGCGGTGTACGCGATTTACTCTTAGGGATTGAGCCTAAAGATTTCGACATAGTGACCAATGCAACACCGGAAGAAATCAAAAAATTATTCCGTAATTGCCGTGTTGTCGGTCGCCGTTTCCGCTTAGCGCACATTGTTTTCGGCCGCGATGTGATTGAAGTCGCCACCTTCCGTGGTCACCATGGCGAAAGTAATGAGAAAGTCTCTAAAGCCAATGCCGAAGGGCGTTTGCTGCGCGATAACGTCTATGGCGAAATCGATGAAGATGCCGAGCGCCGCGACTTTACCGTCAATGCCCTCTATTACGATATCAGCGATTACTCGATTCGCAGCTATGGCGGCGGTATGGCCGATCTCAAAGCGGGCACCCTAAGATTAATTGGCGATCCAGAAACCCGTTACCGTGAAGATCCGGTGCGTATGTTAAGGGCAGTGCGTTTCGCCACTAAACTCAACATGGGTATCGAAACCGTCACAGCCGCGCCGATTAAACAATTAGCGCCGCTGCTAAAAGATATTCCGGCAGCACGTATGTACGAAGAAGTGTTAAAACTCTTCTTTGCAGGTAAAGCCTTAGCCAACTTCGAACTGATGCAAGAATACAAGCTATTCGCACCGCTGTTTCCGCAAGTGGCGGCACTGCTGAAAGATGATCCTAAAGGTACGACCATGAAAATGGTGCAAGCCATCATGAAGAGCACAGATCAAAGAGTTAACGAAGATAAGCCGGTCACACCTTCATTCTTCTATGCTGCGCTTCTCTGGTATCCACTGCGTCAACGCGCCGAAGATATCGCGGTTGAAAGTGGCCTGACGTTATACGATGCCTTCTTTGCCGCCATGGGCGATGTGATGGAGCAGCAATGCCAAACCATTAGTATTCCGCGCCGTTTTAGTACGCCGGCAAAAGACATTTGGCAGTTGCAGTTACGCTTTGATCGTAGCCAAGGCACCCGCGCCTTTAAACTGATGGAGCATCCTAAGTTTAGAGCCGCATACGATTTACTCTTACTCAGGGGCGAAGTCGAAGCGGGTAATGTCGCTAAAAGTGCCGCTTGGTGGCAACAATTTGTCGAAGCCGATGAAACAGAACGTTTAGCCATAGCGCGTAGCGGCAGTAAATCGCCAAACCGCAACCGTAATGCCACCCAACGTCGTCGCCGTCCTCGTGCACCGAATGCCGATGGTTCAGCGCCGACGAGCGCACCTAAAGCGAGTGGCACACCTAAAGTTAAAACGGCTGAATAATGCCCCGCGTCTACGTCGCATTAGGCGCAAATCTTGAAGATCCCAAGGCTCAATTGGACAATGCCGTGACGGCATTGTCCGCCTTAGGCAATAGTCTCGTCGTTTCTCCCTATTACCATTCGACGCCCATGGGCGATGTCGTGCAACCCGATTATGTGAATGCGGTAGCGAGTTTCGATACTGATCTTGCGCCATTAGCTTTACTCGATGCACTGCAGCATATTGAAAACACCCAAGGACGAATCCGCCTAGAGCGTTGGGGGCCTAGAACCTTAGATCTCGATTTACTCTTGTATGGTAATGAGAACATTGATATTCCTAGACTCAAAGTGCCCCACTACGGCATGAAAACGCGCAGCTTTGTGCTCGTGCCTTTAGCCGCAATTGCACCGGATCTGATTCTGCCGTGCAACACTGCCATCGACAGTCTTATCGATACAAAAATGTTGGCCGAGTTACAACAACTGGGCATTGATCATTGAAGTCCGTCCTCAGTTAGCTTATAACACCACTTCTATTTGGTTTGAAGATCATCCATATGTCTAAAATTACTAGCTCAACCCTGTTGAAATACAAACAGGAAGGTAGAAAATTCACGGCACTGACAGCCTATGATGCCAGTTTTGCCAGCGCGTTCGATAGCGAAGGTGTCGATGTGCTGCTGGTCGGCGATTCTTTGGGAATGGTTCTCCAAGGCCATGACGATACCCTGCCCGTCACTACTGCAGAAATCGCTTACCATACTCGCTGTGTTCGTCGCGGTATCGAACGTGCCCTGCTGATCGCCGATATGCCCTTTATGAGTTACGCCACGCCAGAACAAGCCATGGTCAACGCCACTGAGTTAATGCAAGCTGGCGCAAACATGGTCAAAGTCGAAGGCGGACACTGGTTACTCGAAACCGTCACTAAGCTCACCGAACGCGGTATTCCTGTATGTGCCCACTTAGGCTTAACGCCTCAGTCGGTTCATGTGTTTGGTGGTTTTAAAGTGCAAGGCCGCGATGCCGAAAATGCCCAGCGCATCCTCGACGAAGCTAAGGCTTTAGAAGCCGCGGGAGCTCAACTACTCGTAGTGGAATGTATCCCTGCACCACTCGCTGCGGCGATCACTCAAGCCTTAACGATTCCAGTCATTGGAATTGGCGCAGGTGCATCGACTGATGGACAAATCTTGGTGATGCATGATGTGTTAGGTATTTCAAGTGGTTACATTCCACGTTTCTCGAAAAACTACCTAAAACAAACCGGTGAAATTCGTTCTGCGGTACGTGCTTATATCGACGAAGTTGTCCAAGGAACTTTTCCTGGCGAAGAACACACTTTTAACAAATAACAGATTTATGCAAGGTAAGGCTCAATGATCACTAGCGCCCATATTGATGATATTCGCACTCAAGTGCGTGCATGGCGTGCCAAGGGCGAAACTGTCGCCTTTGTGCCGACCATGGGCAATCTCCATCGGGGACACATCACCTTAGTGAAAGAAGCGGCTAAACGTTGTGATCATGTGGTGGTATCGATTTTCGTCAATCCAATGCAATTTGGCCAGAACGAAGATCTCGATGCCTACCCACGCACACTCGCCGCCGACAGTGAAGCCCTCACCGCCGCTGGCGCTGAGTTGCTGTTTACCCCAACGCCAGCCGTGATGTATCCCAAGGGCTTAGCGCAACAAACCTATGTTGAAGTACCAGGTATTTCAGATCTGCTCTGCGGCGCTAGCCGTCCGGGGCATTTTCGAGGCGTTGCGACTATCGTCTGTAAACTATTCAACATAGTACAGCCCGATGTGGCACTCTTTGGCAATAAAGACTATCAACAGCTATTAGTCATTGAAACTATGGTTGAAGACTTGTCATTACCGATTGAGATTATCGGTGTTGATACCATACGTGAGGACTCAGGTTTAGCCATGAGTTCGCGCAATGGTTATCTCACCGCCGCAGAAAAAGCCGCTGCACCAGCATTAAAACAGGCGATAGATGCTATGGCTGCAGGGATCAAACAAGGTCAGAGTGTTGATGCTGTCACCGAGCAAGCGAAAATCAGTTTAGTGGCGGCGGGCTTTACGCCGGATTATCTGGAAATTCGTCATGCCCACACGCTTGAGAAAGCGCAGAGCCAAGACCAAACCTTAGTCATTTTGGCCGCCGCCTATATAGGTAAAGCGCGACTTATCGACAACTTAAGGTTCGATCGCTAATCTCTTAAGCGTTATCAATAAATAAAAAGGAGCAGTCGCTCCTTTTTATTTATCCAATGATCGACCAGAAGCTATTTTCTTCTTTAGAATCAATCTCAGCGCCAAAAATTTGAAGCGTCAAAAAACTGGTTTTATCCCTAAATTTACGCCATAGTATGATGCAGATGTTAATTTAAGGTAAATGATTAGCGGCAGACATTGACGAGTGAATTTGACCTTATAATGATGTATGGCTAATCCTTTAATTTATTGGGCTTAACAGCCGGTTAAGCCTAATAAAAACAGTTATAAAGGCATAATAATGTAAACGTCATAATCATTATTTATCATGCTTAATCAAACAATTAAATCATAATAGCTATGCAAGTGTACAAAGGATTTGTGGCCTCATGGCAAGACTGATACTCACCCTAATTTGTGTTATTTTGCCCACTGCAATACAGGCAAATACCATTTATAAATGCCGTAAAGATGACAAAATTGTCTTTAGCCAAACCGCTTGCCCGCAGGAATTTAGCCAACATAAAATCGAATACCAGTTAGGGATAACGACTGAAGTAGACTCTGATAAAAGAGACATTCCTGTCGATCCCTTACACACTCTACTGAATAGTCGAACCATTTCTAAAGAAAAATTATTGCAGTTACTCGACGGCGAGATATATCGTCTTAAGCAGGAAAATAGCTATTTTGAAATTCTGCGCGCCAGTGAATTGCAGAAATTAGAACGTAAACGTTATTGGCAAAATAAAGAGAAAACCGATCCTGAATACATTAACGAAATGGACGATATCAATACTCGCTTCAATGCGTTAACTGTGAGTAATAACAGTGCGATGCAACAACTGGAAGACCGTAAAAGCCAAATCAGTACCGAAGCATTCCATGAAGAGTTAAAAAAACCAGAAAAGCACTGATCTCGCATAAGACGGTAGTATTAATCTTCTCTCTACCCGATTAAGAAATTCAATCATAATAATGGTTAATCTTCCGCTCACAGTAATGTCCCTTTGTTTAACCTAGGATTCATTACCGCAAGGACAAGAAGCCTGTTGTTGCACACAGGGTAAATGACATAGGTTGCTACAGTTAATTAAACTCCTCAGCAGTTTCTCGCTGGCACAAACGCGTACTTTTTTATCAAGAAAATGCAAACGCGATAGTCAATGTATTTCCCTTCACTTGTTATTGCATTGTTTAAAAATCAAATACTCGCTTCACAACAAATACGACTTAACTACTAGGACAACTAGATTAGACCCCTTAAATAAAAACACGTCAATAAACATATAAAATCTATTTAATCAATACGATATAAATACAGCTATCATTTACCTTCCGTTAATCCTTTCTAGAATAAATACCCGTTTGGCCAATTGCGACATATTAACGGGACTCGTATCTTCAGGTCTGAATTTGGGATGCAAGTTGCTTTAAGCAGCCCAAGATATTTGATGCAAGGAGTCACCCGTGCCAAATACCTCTATACGCTTTTTGGCGCCGCTGATCTTGCTCTGTAGTTGTATGACTTCAGCACAAGAGCTGAATGTCAACGAGTTACCCGTAACCCTTCAGGCATTACTGGAACGTTCCGGTCGCGATAACCTTATCGAGCTGGTTCAACAAGGCACTGCCAACCAAGGATTACTGTTCCAGTCAGGCAGCGATAACAAGGCCGATGTAACACAAGTGGGCAATGATAACGATGCGCTAATCACACAGATTGGTTCAAACAATGAAGTCCAACTACTGCAAGTCGGCAGTCAAAATACGGCTTCAGTGACACAAATTGGCAATGACAATCTCGTGCAACTGAACCAACTAGGAAGCGGCAACTTTTCGATTCAACAGATTGCGGACGGTGCTGCAATCTCAATAACTCAATATTAAACAGGGAGCGTCACATGAAATCACAAGCTAAAAAATCACTTATTGCTTTGGCCATTGCAACAGGTTTAAGCGGTCAAGCTTTTGCGGCCAGTACAGTGAGCGAAATTAGCGTAGTACAGTCAGGCCAAGCCCAAGACACTTTAGTCTCACAAACGGGTGGCCTTAACGCTGCTGCGGTTGTGCAAACAGGTACAGATCAAACCGCAACCGTCATCCAAGACGGTGTGTGGCATGAAGCGGCTATTAATTCAACGGGTGATGATAACAAGGTCCAAATAACGCAACAAGTTGACTGGCATGTGGCAAGTGCAAATGTTGTAGGTGACAACAACAATGTAAATGTGTCGCAAGATGGTTTCTTTAACCAAAGCAGTAGCGATGTTACTGGCAACGATAACACGGTATTCGTTAACCAATTAGGCGAAGTCAACGAAAGCCAAGTTGAAATCACTGGCGCTGAAAACAGCGTGTTTGTTGAGCAAGAAGGCGATGCTAACTTTGCAGTTTTTCGCGTTGAAGGCAGCAACAACGACGGTAAAATCACACAAATCGGTGACAACAACCAAGCGGGTTTAATCGCTCTCGACTTAACCGCTAACGTGGGTAACAACAACGACGTTTCTGTTAATCAAGCGGGTAACAACAACTTTGGCGCGGCTAAGGGTATTGCAGGCGACAACAACAAAGTAGACATGGTCCAAAAGGGTGATAACCATGTAGGCTTCGTTTACGCACTGGCGGGCAGCAAAAACGATATTTCAATGGATCAAAAAGGTACCGGCAACACGGCTTATCTTGCTATGACTACGGGTGATGACAACAGTGTCGATATTACCCAAAATGGCAGCGGCAACACTATCGGTGATACTTTAGTGGCCGATATCCAAGGTGATGATAACGATATTACTATCACTCAAAAAGGCGATGTCAACGGTGCAGAGTTCCAAGTATGGGGCGATAGCAACGACGTTGACTTGAAACAAAAAGGCGATGCGAACTTCGCAACCTTTGGTGCATACGGTACAGATAATGACTTCGATTTATCTTCTAAAGGCGATAACAACGAAATCATTGCCTTCGCTGATGGTGAAGATAACAGTATTGAAGTTAGCCAAGAAGGCGATGAGAACTTTGCTTATGTAGATGCCGTGGGTAGCGATAACGAAGTTGATGTTGAGCAAGATGGCGCTGAGAACGAAACATTGATTTCTGTTGCTGGCAACAACAATGCCGATGTCAGCGCACTTCAAAGTGGCGATCTTAACGTTATTGACCTGATTATTGAAGGTGATGAAAACACCGCGCAAATTACTCAATCAGGTAACGGTAACTGGGTAGGCGGCGATAACGACACTTCATTTGCTTCAAATTCATTTGGCGTTAGCGGTGACAATAACAGCCTGTCAATCACTCAAACGGGTAATGACAACTTAGTGTTAGGTTCTCAAGCGGGCACTAACAACAGCATCAACGTGAACCAATCAGGCAATATGAACGTTGCCACTGTAGTGCAATACTAGTCAATACTGTTAAACCACCACAGCTAAACTCTTTGGTGGTGGTTTATAAAAAGGGTGTTAAACAAAAAGCGGGAATGTTTAAATAAACATTCCCGCTTTTCTATGTTGATATGCTAGTAATCATTAACATTAACCACTCAAAGCGAAAAGCTAACGACCAATATCTTTAACTGACTAACTGCACAGCTCAAAGTGAGTTTGATAGGTTTGCGCCCAACGTAAAAGCTCAACCCGATTACGAGACTGGGTCTTGCGGAAAATAGAAGAAATATGCGCCTTCACTGTATGTTCGCTGATACATAACCTATGAGCGATTTCTTTATTCCTCGCACCACTCGATACGAATTGAATGATAGTGCGTTCACGGGATGTCAGCATCTGCAGCATAGCCACAGTATCAGAGGGCATTTCATTATTACCTTCTAACTTTTGTACGACACGGCGAAACATTTTGCTTAGCAAAGTTCTATCGTACCAAAGTTCCTCTGCCACCATTTTACGTAAACCCGTTAACATCAGATCCATACGTTGATCGGCAAATAAAATACCTCGAATGCCGAGTAACATTGCAGATTCTTGGTCTAAGGAGTCTCGCTCAACTTGATACAGCGCCACAGGAAAATGTGACACTAATCGCGAAGCTAACAGAGGTATCCCTTTGTTATCTAATGCTGAACCTTTTTGGGTGATCAGATAAAAACTACGGCGACTCTTGTCTAAATCCAGTTCTGCCGCATGCTTTACTATACGCGTTTTCAAACCTATGGATTCAGCAAGTAACGCTAAATGACATGGCGCGGCCATTTGGTGTAAAAAAACCAATTCATTAATTGTGCTCAATGACTCTCCTCCCTGAAAAGTATTCTCTATTGCAAAATGGTATGTTTGACTCGTCTTTTTAGTTAGATTTTTCAACATTCCATTAACCTAGTTAATTCTGACTAGTTAACGATTGAAAAACATCACCCAAATGTACTATTCCCTGTTTAATGCTAGTAGGTTCGACTAACTCACCACAATAAAATGGAATAACAGTCAAAAATACCGTTTTACTTGGCCAACGCCCAGCACCTAATACTTTCCAACCATGACGTTATCAATCCAAAGTTGCAACACAAAGAAAACACAATAACAACACTAAAGTATGACAACTCAATGTCATCACACTCACACCATATATTTCAGGGAAGAAAGTCTTACAACTCAAACAGAGAGCATCACCCACTTTTAGCCGCTAAATCCTCTGCTTGAGTCTCGCGATTTGTTTATCTTGAAAACGAGACAGTAAAGCTAACGCGACAATTGCGCCAATGAGGGCAAGAAACATGTCGGATTGGGTATCCCATACATAGCCTTGAGTCCCTAAAAAGGCTTCAGCCCCTTCGCCGGTTGCCACGGCAACCCACCATTCGATCAGTTCATAAAACGCCGAAAATGCGAGCACAAAACAAGTAGCAAGAAACGCGCACCAAGCCCCAGGTTTGACAGCTTGATTACGCAACATAATTTCACGGGCGAGCATGGCTGGGATAAAACCTTGCGCAAAATGACCCACTTTATCGTAATTATTACGTTCTGAACCCATCCAATCGGCAATCATGTCGAATAACGGCACTTCAGCGTAAGTATAATGAGCGCCTACAAACAACACACAGCAGTGTATTAAGACGAGAAAATACACTAAAGGTGTCAGTGGAAAACGTTTGCGAGTAAAGAATAAAATCGGTACAGCAATCAATGCAGGTAAGGCTTCGAGCCACCATGTGAAAGGATCTGCGGGTTTTATCGCCGACCACACCAAAACTGAGAGGTAAATACCGCACCATGCGATTTTGTTATTCAATGTTTCTTCCTCTTATGCGATATTGTTCTAAATTTAGAATATTAACTTTAGCCATCTAGCCCTCCACACTGAACAAAAAAAGTGCTACTTTGGTGGGTGAAGGTTGTGAGCATATCATAAGAAACATTTCTATTAATTAGAGGGTACCCATATCATGGCGAAACATTCGCTGGACAAGGATAAGATCAAGATCCTGCTGTTGGAAGGCGTCCACCAATCTGCGGTCGATGTATTTGAACGTGCGGGATACACCAATATCGAATACCACAAAGCTTCCTTAAGCGATGAAGCCTTACTTGAGTCCATTAAAGATGCGCATTTTGTGGGACTTCGTTCGCGTACCCAATTAACTGCAGAGGTGCTGAAACGTGCAGAGAAGTTAATCGCGATAGGATGTTTCTGTATTGGAACCAACCAAGTTGACCTTGCCACCGCCGAATCCCTTGGTATCCCAGTATTTAACGCGCCATTCTCAAACACTCGCAGTGTTGCCGAACTCGTGATTGGCGAAATCATTATGTTGATGCGGGGTATCCCTGAACGCAACGCTATCGCTCACCGTGGTGGCTGGATGAAAACCGCAGCGGGCAGCTATGAAGTGCGTGGTAAAACCTTAGGTGTGATTGGTTACGGCCATATTGGTACTCAGCTTGGCATTCTGGCGGAAACCTTAGGTATGCGCGTCGTGTTCTTCGATATCGAAGACAAACTGCCACTAGGTAACGCACAACAAGTCCATTCGTTAGAACTCCTATTAGCACAAGCTGATGTAGTAAGCTTACATGTCCCTGAAACTCCACAAACAAAAGACATGATAGGCGCTGCCGAGTTTGCGGCGATGAAAAAGGGCAGCATCTTTATCAACGCATCACGCGGTACTGTAGTCGATATTGAAGCTTTAACCGTTGCGTTAAAAGAACGTCACCTCGCAGGTGCCGCAATCGATGTATTCCCCGTTGAACCACAATCGAATGACGATGAATTTATCAGTCCTCTACGCGGTTTAGACAATGTTCTACTCACGCCGCATGTCGGCGGTAGCACGGCCGAAGCCCAAGAAAACATTGGTATCGAAGTCGCGGGTAAGCTCGCTAAATACTCAGACAACGGCTCAACCGTTTCTGCGGTTAACTTCCCTGAAGTGTCATTACCAACGCATAAAGGCACCTCGCGCTTGCTGCATATTCACCAAAACCGTCCGGGCGTGTTGATCAAGATCAACCAAGCCTTCTCGGAAAAAGGCATCAACATCGCCGCCCAATATTTGCAGACCACCGCAGAAATTGGTTATGTCGTGATGGAAGTAGACACAACTCAAGCGGAAGAAGCCTTAGTTGAACTCAAAGCCATTGAAGGTACATTACGTACCCGCGTGCTGTTTTAAACTTTAAACTCCACTCGCTTTAAGCCTATCGACTAAAGCACACATAATAAGGCGCACAGATCATTCACAGATATGTGCGCCTTATGCTTTTGAGCCAACTGGAATTCCGTTACAATCTAGCCTCTCACATCGTCTTCATTTTCAGGATCTCGCTATGACTATTTCAGTTTCTACGCCCCATTGGGATCTGGACGCTACCTTGCCTCCACTTATGCTTGCCAACTTATCTCATTTGGGCCTCATCAAAGTCGTTGGAGAACAAGGCCGCAGTTTTATCCATGGCCAAGTGACCACAGATATCAGCTCATTGGCCACAGATCAATGGCGCTGGGGCGCCCATTGCGATCCTAAAGGTAAAATGCTGGCCAGTTTCAGAACCTTTGCCATTCAAGATGCACTCTTTATGTTGATGCCAAAGGATGCCATCGAGGTCGATTTACCCCAGTTACAAAAATATGCCGTGTTTAGTAAAGCCACCTTAAGCAATGCATCCGCTGAGTGGACTCTGCTCGGCGTTGCCGGTGAACAGGCAAGCCAATTCGTGAACAAACATTTTGGTGACATTCAGCAAGAGCTCACACTCATTGAAAATGGTGCGATTTTAAAAGACGCTGAACGTTTTATTTTAGTATTAACACCAGATGCCGCAGCGGCTTTAGTTGCGCAATCGGAACTGAGTGTATTTGACGCCAGTGCATGGCAGGCGTTAGAGATTTCAGCGGGTTATCCAAATATTGCCGCTAGCCATGCCAGCCAATACGTACCACAGATGTGTAACCTACAAGCGGTCAATGGTATCAGCTTTAACAAGGGCTGCTACATGGGGCAAGAAACCATAGCGCGGATGAAATATCGCGGTGGCAATAAACGCGCCCTGTATATTTTGCGCGGTCACACTAGTCTTCAAATCACCCTAGCATCAGGCCTCGAAATCGCGATGGAAGACAGTTTTCGCCGTGGCGGTCAAATCATTGAGTTTGTACAGCGTGGCAATCAAGTCTTGTTAACCGCCGTACTTCCTAATGACACGCCTAATGATACTCAGCTGCGTTTTGCCGACGATGAACAATCACATTTAACGATCCAAGCCCTGCCCTACTCATTAGATGAAGCGTAATGCTTTGATTTAATATAATTAGTATAAAATATTGAAGCAAAATAAAGGCGCCAATGGCGCCTTTACCTTAGTCAATGCACTTCGAGCATCAATTTTCTAAATAAGTATCTCGAATGGCAATTGCTTCTGGCAGGATTTGCTTGAACTCCTCCACCAACTTAGGATCGAAATGTTTTCCCGCTTGATTTTCAAATAGCTCCATAGTCGCTTCAATCGTCCAAGCCTGCTTATAAGGCCGTTGCGAAGTCAGCGCATCGAACACATCCGCAATCGCGGTGATACGCCCTTCAAGGGGGATTTCTTCGCCAACCAAGCCATTGGGGTAACCTGAACCATCCCACTTCTCATGGTGAGTTAAGGCGATACGACGGGCCATTTGCAATAACGGATCGCTATGTTCACCAATAATTTCTGCACCTATGGCGGCGTGCTGCTGCATAATTTCCCATTCCTGCGCATCAAGTTTCCCTGGCTTTTTCAGCACTGCATCGGGTGTACCGATTTTACCAATATCGTGCATAGGCGCCGCATTAAAAATCAAGTCACAAAAGGTTGTCGGTAAGCCGAGCTTTATCGCTAATATGCGGGCGTAATGACTCATACGCACAACATGTAGACCCGTCTCGTTGTCCTTGTATTCAGCGGCACGGCCAAGACGACGGATAATCTCGAAGCGGGTTTATTCTAATTCGTGAGTACGAACTTTAACTTGTTGTTCAAGTAGACGTTTTTGATCATAGAGCGCAAGATGCGTTTTAACTCGCGCTTTAACGACAGGCGCACTGACAGGCTTAGTAATGTAATCCACCGCACCCAATGCAAAACCTTGGGCTTCATCAGCAATTTCAGATAAGGCGGTCACGAAGATCACCGGAATATGGCTGGTCAGCGGCTCTTGCTTTAGCAGCTTGCAGACTTCATAGCCATTCATACCAGGCATCATGACATCGAGAAGAATCAAGTCAGGCTGCGATTTTGTCACTAACGCTAATGCCCTTGGCCCATCGATCGCCACTTTGACTTTATAATCATCACCTAGAATACCAATCAAAATATCAATATTCTCAGGTGTATCATCGACGACTAATATTGTTGCTTTTTCCATTAACAACTCCACTCAATGTCACGCATTATAAATTCGCGCTACCGCTTTCTATCCTAACTGTGTAATCACATCGTCAATTAAGTCGATTGCCTCATCAAACTGATACTGGTTAATCATAGATAAAGCGGGGCTTAATGTTTGCCACATTGCACTACTCACCTTCGGCTTTAACGCATCAATTTTTGCCACAGCGCTGGCATCGGCTTCATCTAAGTTCTGCCGCAAGGCCTGTAATGCCGCCCTTAAATCTTCAGCAGATAATAAATCAACGGCTTGAGGTTCGGCTTGATTTACCGCTGCTGGTTTGGCGTGTTCAATCGCATCGCAGATAGAGGCCACTAGCGGTTGAATTTGAACCAATTCATCTTCATAGGGCGCTTTCTCTGTTAAATGCAACTCAAGCAAACGCGCTAATTCCACCAACTTTGCCGAACTTAAATTACCCGCTAAGCCTTTAAGGGTGTGGGCGATACGCACGGCATCTTCGACTTGATTCGCTGCAATCGCTTTGCGAACCTGCTCCACCACATTACGCTGACTGCTCACAAAACGATCAAAGATTCGTTGATAAAGACGCGTCGAATGCTGCACCAGTTGCAAACCTCTATCGATATCCAGCTCAGGGTGTTCTGGCCATTTGAGCAATACCGTTTGATCAGCGCCATTGCTGACTTCACCCTGTGCGCTGGACGAAGTTAACTGAGTTGAGGCTTCCGCCCTTATCGCAGCAGAAATTCCAGAAGAAGATCCGAGGTATTTCAATAGGGTTTGATAGAGCACATTCACTTCTATGGGCTTGGCAATATGATCATTCATCCCAGCCCGAAGACACATATCTCTATCACCAGCCATCGCATTCGCAGTCATAGCGACGACAGGTAAATTTGCCAACTCAGGCCTTTTCCTTATCGCTTTAGTGGCTTGATAACCATCCATCACCGGCATTTGACAGTCCATTAACACTAGATCGAAATGCTGTTGGGATAGCTTATCTAAGGCAATTTGGCCATTGGTCGCTATGGATAAAATAATCCCCACTTGCTCTAAAAACTCGCTGGCGACTTCGAGATTCATCTCGTTATCTTCCACTAATAAGATACGTTTCCCTTGAAGCGGCAATAATAACTGCGGCGCCAGCTCTTCAGTGCGGCGTCTCACTGGCAATATGCCTTCACGGCCAATCGCATTCATTATGCCATCGAGCATGCGTGAGGCGCTGATGGGTTTACTTATGTACCCCGCCAGTGCTAATTGCTCAATTTGAGTGATAAATTCATGATTAGCATGGGCGGATACCATCAAGATCTTAGGCTGAGACTTAGCCTGTAGTTGGATCTGACGAGCGGTTTCTAACCCGTCCATATTGGGCATTTTCCAATCGATTAATGCCACTTCATAGGTCTGCAGTAAACAGCGGCTTATTGCTTCTTCACCTGAACGAACCGTATCGACTCTAAAGCCCATACTTTCGAGCGTTGTACGCATTATGTCTCTGGCGGTCGCGTTATCATCTACCACCAGCACAGACATGCCCTCAAGCTCTTGCTCAAGCACTAATTTTTGGCCCTCGGAAATTTGTAACTTCACAGTGAAATAGAAGGTGCTACCATGACCAAATTGACTTTCGACACCAATATTGCCCCCCATGAGTTCAACGAGTTGCTTGCAAATAGCCAAGCCTAAGCCTGTACCACCGTATTTACGGGTGGTTGAAGTATCCGCTTGGGTAAAGGATTTAAATAATTTTGCTTGCTGCTGCTCAGTTAAGCCTATGCCGCTGTCACGCACGCTAAAACGCAGCACGACATCATCATCTTGTTGCTCAACTAAACTTAGCGACAATAACACCTCACCCCGTTCGGTGAATTTAATGGCGTTATTCATCAGATTAATCAACACTTGGCCTAAGCGTAGCGAATCACCATATAAATAACGCGGCACGTTAGGGGCGACTGCAAATAACAATTCAATCTGCTTGTGGGCGGCTTTCTCAGAAAACATATCGCTGAGATCTTCCAGCATAGTATCGAGCTGAAATGGCACAGATTCTATGTCGAGCTTACCCGCTTCAATCTTAGAGAAATCCAGAATGTCATTGATAATAGACAGTAAAGACTGCGATGCCCGCTCAATCTTCTCCACATAATTCTTCTGTTTCTTATCTAATTCGGTCTGTAAGCACAGCTGGGACATGCCGATAATGGCATTCATTGGGGTGCGTATTTCGTGGGACATATTCGCCAAGAAGTCACCCTTTGCTTTACTGGCGGCATCGGCTTGCTCTTTGGCAAGTAACAGTTCATCGGAGAGCAATTTAAGCTCTGTCATATCGACCATACTGATCACAGCCGATTCAAATTGTCCTTGGGCATCTAACAATGCCGACACATTGACCGTCATCCATAAAGGCGCACCGGAAGGACGAATAAAACTCCTCTCGCCACGATAATGGTCAATTTTGCCACCGACCAATTCCTTAAATTGCGCCTTGGCAATATGCTTATCTTGCGCGCTAAGGACCTCAAAAATTGCGGTATTGCGTAAACTCTCCCTTGACCGCGCCATATCGGCACAAAATTGGTCATTACAATCTAAGATAACGCCTTTAACATCCACATTGACGATACCAATGGTCGCACCATCGAACAGTGCCTTAAAGTGCGCTTCACTGAGGGCTAACTCTTGTTCTATGCTCTTGCGTTGGGTAATGTCCATTACATACCCATTCCAAGTAATAGCGCCATCCTCCTCTATATGGCCGCTCGCACCCGCTTCCATCCAACGTATGCTGCCATTGGGATGGCGATAACGAAACTCGCGGATCCATTGAAACCTATCTTCACTCTTACCTGAAAGTGCCCGCACGACGTCCGGCCTTTCGTCATCAAAAATCCGCTCAGCGATGGTGTCAAAATTACTAATAAGATCATCACGATGTAGCCCCAGCATTTTCATTGCCGCACCAGAGAGAAAGGTAAATTTGCGATCAGTAGGCGAGTGCCATAACAATTGGTATACGGTACAAGGAATAGACTCTGTAATATTGGTCAATTGCAGGCGCGAAGCCTCCAACTGCCCTATAGCAAGCTTACTCTCTGTGATGTCATCAATACTGCCGTCGAACCAAAGTGGAACGCCCTCTTCGGTATAACTTGCCTTACCTTTCTCATGCACCCAGCGCACACTGCCATCGCGATGGCGGATTCGATATTCCACTTCAAAGGTTTCTTGCTGCGCGAGTGCTCTATCAATATGCAAATGACATGTAGGCCGATCCTCTTCTAAAATCAGCGAAGCAAAAGTACGTTGGCGATTTTCAATAAACTGACTCGCTGCATAACCCGTAATCTCAGCAATATTGTCACTGATATATTCCATGAACCATACATCCCCGATACGAGTCCGATAAACGGCGCCGGGAATATTAGTCACTAAGCCACGAAAACGCTGTTCGCTATCACGGATCTTCTGCTCAACGGCCAGTTTTTGTGTCATATCGCGTATTGAAGCCGCCACTTGCCTTTGTCCATCAAAGGCAGGGGGAAGAATACTCAGCGCTATTTCCGCAATAAATTCATTACCATCGGCTTTTAAAGCCCGAACATGACGCGCATTTGCCATGCCTCTATCGCGGCCTTCGCGCAGGAATGTTTGCCGCTCAAGTACATGCCCGTTTCCTAACTCTTGCGGCAATAACGCCTCAACCTGCAAACCCAGCATAGCGCCCGATTCGTATCCAAAGAGCTGCTGACAGCGACTGTTAGTAAAGACGATTTTCCCAAGTTCGTCGACAATGAGCATGGCCTCTGGAGCGGCTTCTAGTACGGCATTTGACCAGACTGCTGCTGAAAACTGCTCAGTAACATCGGTAAATAACATCTCCACCGACATTAACTCACCCGTATCTGATAATAACGGCTGCATAAATACATCGAGCCTTCTTAAATGCCCTTTTTCATCCAGCATTTCAACTTGATGCGAAGGCACATTTTGGCCCTTTAAGGCCAAATCGGTATATTCCCAGTTTTTCTCATTAAGGGGATTAGCCGAGAAGAGCCTTTGATATTTTCGCTTGAGTAAATCAGGTGAGATCCCCAGCACCTTAGTTACCCCCTCACTAACCTGGGCGAGTTGGCCATTAGGTTCGAGGGAACAATAGAAAGATTTATCACTCATACCATCAATTAGGCGCGCAAAGCGATTACCGCGGGAATCAAGAATGGCTTGTTCACGTTCTGCAAGTAATTCCGCCATTTGATTGAAGGTATTACTCAGCGTCACAATCTCACTTACGGCACCTTTAGGTACAATAAGCTGCTGAGTTTTACCCTGTCCAAAGGACAAGATACCCGACTCGAGTAGCTCTAACGGCCGAGTTAACCGTTTCGCCGCCAGATAACAAGTCAGCAATAATAAGAGGGTTAATAAGCTTAAATTGAGGATGATAGATGCCAGATCATCAAGCAGGGAGTTGAATAAATCTTGTTCTGGCGCTAATACAATCACACGCCACTTTAAATGCGGTACAGTCGCAATACTCGCAAGATAAACAACATCTTGGTTATCGACAAACCTTGCTTGACCATCAAGCCTTTTATCCTGTAGCGTCCAAAAATCGGCATTTTTATCTTTATTCTTATCGAGCCACTGGGCTGAAGTCGTTGCCAGTACTTTTTCTTTATCTATATGATAAATAAGCCGCCCTTGATCGTCTAAAACCACCAGACGATTTGGTGCAATCCCCAATTGTTTTGGCAATTCATCTAAAGCTAAATCAACCGTGGCGACCCCAAAATAATTGCCTACCTCACCAAAAGGAGCCGAATAGGTCAACATCAGAATATTTCCCGCCCCCTCATCAAAGTATGCCTTTGACCAATAACCGTTCGCTTGATTGATAGCCTTGCTCCACCAATCCCAAGTGCCATCGGTATAGTCGTAGCCTTCAGCGCCAATATCGAGGTAGTGTAAATCGTTACCACCACTTGTATCGCGGTAAACATAGGGGGAAAAGAGCTTTCGATTGGGGAAGGTATTAGGTTTAAATGCGACTGCGGAGCCAAAAAAGTCAGGATGACGTTTGACTCGATTCATCAAGACACTTTTAACACTCTCAGTGTCATTCATGTCTTCTTTACTTGACAAAAAACCAATAAAATCAGCAAGACCTTGGGTGTTGGCCTGCGCATGTTCGAGCAGAAACTGCAGACGAGAAGCCGAATGACTCGCCTCTTGTGTCAGGCTATGGTAAAGCCGATTCTCTGTGGAGATATAACTAAACCAAGCGTTTACACCATAGACACTCGCCATAATTAAAATGAGAGGCAAGGCTATGTGGGATAATATCCTGCTGCGAAAAGTACGAAGTTTACTTTTTTCCATGGCGTCGCCCTAAAGCCCCCGATTTTATAAACACTGCATTCAAAAATAGCACTTATAAAGTAAACGAAGAATTTAGTGGCGACAATGTTAAAGTTAAAATAATGTGAAGTAATTTATTGTTTTAAAAACACTAATAAGCCGTCTCTAAGAAGCCGTCTCTAAGGTTTGATTAGGTAAGATACGAGCAAAATAGCTTTGGGTTTCGGCGATAATGATATGCCTCAAGCCCACAATGGCAATCAAGTTTGGAATCGCCATCAAACCATTAACCGTATCGGCCAACAACCAAATCACATCAAGTTTGATAAAAGCACCACCCGCAATCAGCACCAAAAACACCACTTGATACATGCGTAACCCGCGCTCACCGACTAAGTAATACCAACAGCGTTCACCATAATAATGCCAGCCCAAAATCGTTGTAAACGCAAAACACACGAGCGCAATCGTCACCAAATACTGACCCACAAGCGCTGAGCCTCCCAGAGCAAAAGCTGCACTCGTCATCGCAGCACCTGCCGTCTCACCACTCCATACCCCAGTGATGATCAGCACTAACCCCGTCATAGTGCAAATGATGATGGTATCGAAGAAAGTACCCGTCATGCTAACGAGACCTTGCTCAACGGGTTCATTGGTCTTAGCTGCAGCGGCGGCAATGGGTGCACTACCTAATCCAGATTCGTTTGAGAACACACCGCGGGCAATACCGATTTGAATCGCCTGCGCGACTGTCGCCCCTAAAAATCCCCCCGCAGCTGAGAGTGGCGTAAAGGCAGATTCAAGCACTAAAGCTAAGGCGGGTAAAATCTGCTCGGAGAAACCGACTAAGATCCACACGCAGGCCAGCACATAACCAATCGACATCGCAGGCACAAGTTTTTGCGCCACATTTGAAATACGCTTAACCCCACCCAAGGTAACTGCGGCCACTAAAAATGTCAGTACGGCCGCGGTTAACCAAGTCGGCACCTCAAAGGCGATCGTCAGCGCATCGCTAATGGCATTGACCTGTGCAAAAGTACCAATACCGAAAAAGGCCACACCAACCCCAAAGAGAGCGAACAATTTCGCCATCCAAGGTAGACCAAGGCCGCGCTCGATATAATACATAGGGCCACCCGCAATCTGCCCACGAGCATCGGTGGTACGGTACTTTACCGCCAACATACACTCGGCATATTTAGTCGCCATGCCGAAAAATGCCGCCAGCCACATCCAAAATAACGCCCCTGGCCCGCCCATTTTTATCGCCGTCGCCACGCCAACAATATTACCGGTACCGATAGTGGCGGACAGCGCCGTACAAAGCGCTGCAAAGGAAGATAAATCCCCATGACCTTTGGCGGGTTTAAACAACAATCCCATCGCCATCGGCAGACGAAATACTTGGATAAGCTTGAGGCGCGCAGTGAGATAAATCCCCGTGCCCACCAGCAAACAAAGGGTGATTGGGCCCCAGACTATGCTATTAATGCTGGCAAGAAAAGCTTGAAAACTCATGATATTCCTCGAATATTAAACAACAAAATTAATAAACGGAGGAGGAAAAGAAATGGCTGTGACGCGCCGCAGTCGGACGCTATAGCGAACTATTTTGACCTAATCTCGGCAGAGAATCGCCTAAGCTGAACGCTAAAAGCGTAGCAAGCGAGAGCTCTACACGAGTGCTTTCAATAAGAGCAAAAGTGCTCCATCTCAAGCAAAAGAGTAAAAATAGCCCACGACGACAAACGACAGGGACTGTGCAGTCATCCTCTCCTCTGTCCTTTTGCCTGAGCGTTTCGCGTCGCAGGTTATACAATAACACCACGACACTTTCGCCTTCGGCGCCACCTGATTGCACAATGAGTGCAACTGGTAGTCTCTCCAGAGGCTCGTCCAGTAACAGTCCACGCCTATCGGCACCTGAAAGAGTGCTTTGTTTTTATAAGAAGACTCGCTTCTGTAAAACCAAAGTTGCCTCGTCGGTGTGGGGTCTATTCCCCACTCTCCTGCTACCTTCATCCGAACGGATTGCTAGATTGAGATTTACTCCCAAGCTAACAGGACGCACAGAATGCAACAAATGCGGCGTCAGCTCAAGCCGTTTGCTCACAGTTCGCGGAGGATTTAATCCAGTTGACTATTTTTACACCAAATGACGATTTATGTTTTGTTACTCAGTGGATGATCCTATTACAAGAAAAATCAGTATCTATCTGAATAGAAAATGCTTTATCTTGAACATAGAATGGCAATGCTAAATTGCGGCCACTAAGTAAGTTGCCGCCGCAGTTTGAAACACGGCTTACCACACCCGCCGCCAATGGATATAAAGGAGTTGCTCAATGGCCGACGTCGCTAAGCTTAACCAAGTCACCAAAGGCTTTCGCGATGGTGAGCAATATCATCAAGTACTGCAAGCGGTTAATCTACAGATCCACAGAGGTGAAACCGTGGCGCTTACAGGTCCCAGCGGCAGCGGCAAAAGCACCTTACTCAACCTGATCGCCGGTTTTGAAATGCCAGACTCGGGTGAAATCTTGCTAGAACAAGCATCCACCTCAACTTGGCAAGATAAAGAGTGGAGCCGTTTCAGACGTAATTCCTTAGGTGTCGTGTTTCAGCAATTTAACTTACTCACGCCACTCAACGTGAAAGACAATATCGCCTTCTCCTTAAGTTTAACCGCGCAGCCATGGTCGCCTTGGTGTGACTATCTGGTTGAAAAACTTGGGCTGATGCCATTACTTCACCGCCAAGTTGAAGCCCTGTCAGGCGGTCAACAACAGCGTGTCGCCATCGCCCGCGCCTTAGCCCATAAACCGACCTTGCTACTGGCCGACGAACCCACAGGTAACTTAGATGATGTATCGGGCAAACAAGTGATGGCACTACTGTGTGAACTGGCACGAGAAAGCCAAACCAGTATCTTAATGGTCACCCACAGCGAAGAATGCGCAGCCTTTATGCAAAAACGTTGGCACTTATCCCAAGGTGCAGTCGCTATTTATGAACAATAAACAGCTCACTAAGGCGACTCCCACAGCGCTTAAGCAAACAGAACTTAAACAGACTGGACTTAAGCAAACTTGGCTGAGGCTGACGTGGCTCAGCCTAAAGGTTTTTATCGCCCATTATCGCCATGCGCCCATACAAGCAGGTGCCATTCTGCTCGGTATCGCCTTAGCCGTCACTCTGCTCATTGGAGTCAAGGCAACCAATGACAATGCCGTGCGCAGCTATAGCGATGCGACTGAGTTACTGAGTCAACGCGCCGATGTGCTACTCACGCCGCCCCTAGGACAAAACACTTTAGATGAATCTGTCTATTTCGCCTTGAGACGAGCCGGATTAAGTCAGAGTCTCGCCGTCGTAAGTGGTAAAATCTCCGGTAAAAACGGTCAGTTCTGGCAACTGGAAGGCAGCGATTTGATCGCTGCATTAACACTACAAAAATCGAGAAGTAACGCCTCGACTGACACACAATCAGCCACCTCACCACAGATGAATGACTTACCGCTTGCCGATCTCCTCAGCGGCGCAGCCACAGTAATAATGAGCCGCAGCCTAGCTGCCAAAGTGGCACCAGAAGGTAAACTTGTTTTAGAAAATAGCACCTTAGATATCATTGCAATTGATGACAGTTTTGGTCTAGGCAGCGCCATCTTGGCCGATATGTCCCTCGCCCAGCGATTACTAAATATGCAAGGCAGATTGAGCTATATCGGCATGTTCAGTGAGCGAGAAAACCTACCTAAACTAAAATCCCAACTCGACGCTTTAGGGATTACGCCCCACAAGGCCAGCTTTAGCCAGCAAGATCAAGGTCAAGCGCTGATAGCGCTGACCCGCAGTTTTCATCTTAATCTTAATGCTATGAGCATGTTAGCCTTCGTTGTCGGCCTCTTTATCGCCTACAACGGTGTGCGCTACAGCCTAATGAAACGGCAAAAACTATTAGTGCAATTATTACAACAGGGAATCGAGCGCCGCGCCTTGATGACGGCGCTGATGTTCGAATTAATTTTGTTAGTTGTCATAGGTTCAAGTTTGGGCTTTATCAGTGGTTTGCAACTCAGCCACTGGCTGCAACCTATGATCGCCATGACCTTAGAGCAAATGTATGGCGCCCACTTGCTCCCCGGTATTTGGCAATGGACTTGGCTTTTTGAGGCAATTGCCCTCACCTTAATTGCCGCGCTCGCCGCTTGCTTGCCCTTGTATTTAGATCTTACGCGCCAAGCGCTTGCACAAGGGGCGAATCGTTATCAGCAAATGCAGGCACACCGCAAAAACCATAGCATTCAATTTGCCTTAGCCTGTGGCTTATTGACCTTAGCGGCTCTGCTGTTTCCCTTCAGCCAAAGCTATAACATCAGCTTAGTGTTGCTCGGTATCGTCGCTATCGCTATTCCCTTATTGTTGCCGCAATTATTGCATTGGGGCGTCAGTGCGTTAATGCCCTTGGCGCGTCCTGGATTATGGCAATATCTGCTCGCCGAAACCCGTGAGCTTATTGCACCGCTTTCCTTGGCTATGATGGCGATCTTACTGGCGCTCAGTGCCAATGTGTCGATGAACACCCTCGTTGGAAGCTTCGAACAAACCCTGCGATCTTGGCTAGAAACTCGCTTGCATGCCGATCTCTATATCCGCCCACCAAGCCAGCGTATCGACACTATTCAAACCCAATTGATGCACGATCCAAGAGTTAGCGGTCTTTATCAGCAGTGGCAGATTGAAGCCCAGCTTTCACTGCCAGTTTCAACGGATAATCCGAGCGAGCAGACGATTCCGGTGAGCCTACTCAGCCGCGATGAATTTTCGACTCGGCACACCAGTGCGCTTAAGGAAAGCCTGCCCACATTGTGGCAATCCTACTTTAATGCACCCATTGTATTGGTGAGCGAACCTCTAGCCATCAAATACCAATTACAGCTTGGTGATACTGTGTCATTGGATGTGCTTGAGAAAACAGGTAACAGCAAAGCCATTATTGGCGGCATTTATTATGACCACGGCAATACCCGAAACGAGGTCATTATCAGCCAGCCACTTTGGCAACGGGCCCAGTTACCTGTACTGCCGGTGAGTTTAGCGGCAAGTTTTCGCGGTAAAGAGCAAGGCAGTAGGATAAGTGAAGCAGAACTGGATCAACTACAAGTCCAACTGGCGACTGAGCTAGGTTTATCCCAAGCGCAAATCTACAGCCAAACTAAGATTAAAACCCAAGCTATCGCTATGTTTAAACGCACTTTTTCCATTACCTTAGTGCTGAATAGTTTAACCTTGATTGTCGCCGCGATTGGCCTCTTTAGTGCCTGCTTAATGTTGACTCAGGCAAGGCAAGCGCCACTGGCACGGCTGTATTCCCTCGGCGTCAGTCGTAATGCTCTGCGCGGTATGGTGTTTATGCAAATGTTGATTGTGGTACTGATCACTTGCCTGCTCGCTATGCCAACGGGCGCGCTGTTAGGTTACCTACTTATTAATAAGATCACCTTGCAAGCCTTTGGCTGGACGATAAAAATGATTTGGGATTGGCAAGCTTACGGCCATGCAATACTGATTGCCTTAACCACCTGCACCTTAGCCGTACTCTTACCGCTGTATTGGCAAACCCGCAAGCCACTGGTCGCCAGTCTGCAGCAGGAGACACTGTGATGAAAACACTCAGTATTGTATGGGCAGTAGTTGGGTTAATGCTTATCGGCGGCTGTGATAAAACGCCATCGACGCAAAACACTCAGTCCAAATCCATGGCCAATGTGGTGGGGAAAACCTCGACTAATCAAGATGATTTAGCTTTTACGCCTGTTGTTCCCGGCTATAGATTTGAATTTCCGCGGGATCACTTAGCACATAACAGTTTTCGCCAAGAATGGTGGTATCTAACCGCGAATTTGACCACAGAGAAAGGTGAGCAACTCGGCGCCCAGTGGACGCAGTTTAGAGTCGCCCTGAAACCCACAACTCTGCAAACAATCGCTCCACAAACAACAGTTCCGCAAGTAACAGATGCAACGCCCAAAAGTGAATCCACTTGGGAGACTCAGCAGCTTTATTTAGCCCACAGTGCATTAACCTCGAGTAATGCTCACTTGGCCAACGAAAAGTGGTCACGCCGTCATAGCGAGTTTGCCGAGGTAAAATTAGATCCTTATCAAATCCGCCTCGATAACTGGCACTGGCAGAGCGAAACCAATGCACTCTTTCCCGCGACCTTAACGGTGGAGAATTCTGATTTTAGCTATCGACTTCAACTTAATAGCCAAGCGCCACTGCAATACCAAGGCGTTAACGGCTATAGCCTTAAAAGCCGCGACGGCCAAGTAGCCTCTTACTATTACAGCCAACCCTTTATTGAAATTTCAGGTGAAATCAACCGCAATGACAAAGTGGAGCAAGTCACAGGCCAAGGTTGGCTCGACAGGGAATGGAGCTCGCAATTCCTCACTAAAACGCAACAGGGCTGGGATTGGTTCGCGCTCAGGTTAAATGATGGCTCGACGCTGATGTTGTTTCAGCTACGGGATCAGTCTCCGGCAGAGTCCGCAAAGAATGCACCTATCTCAGCATTTTATAGCGCCAGAAGAATGTTTGCCGATGGCACAGGGCGCAACATTAATTCCACTGACAATCCCAATGACATTCAGATGACGCCTCTTAGATGGCAACACACAGTCAATGGCGACTATCCCGTTAGCTGGCAAGTCAAAATCCCCAGCGAAAATATCGATCTCACTATCACCCCGCTCAATCCCAATAGCGCTATGCCATTATCAACGCCCTACTGGGAAGGCCCAGTGCATCTCTCTGGCAGCCATACAGGTACGGGTTATATGGAGCTAACGGGCTATTAACGTCTTATATATACTAAACAATGTGAATATAACTAATTATTCCTAAATATGTTCTATCGAAGGATTTTGCAAACATGCACGTCAGCTATTGCTCTTACTCAGAAATTTTATAAACACCTGTAATTGGTAAAAAGTATAGGATTCCTATCTACACACTTGTGCTTCCGTTAATGTTCACGGGTTCCAGATATGCACAATAGTATTCTCCATAAATGTACTCCTCACTATGTCCTAGTGACGACAGTGCTAACCGCTTAAATATCAAACTGGGAGTTAGATCACTCGCAAAACTTTGATCCGGATCGACTATCGCTTTCAATACCTCTTGTGAGGTATACCCACATTTTTTATCAGGTCTAGACTCGCCAGTATCAGCACTCGGTTACCCTCCTTTTTAATCTTAAGTAACCGAGTTTACGCTACTACAGGTCATCCAGTATGAGTCAGGAATACCACGTCACCAGCCTTGTGGTGCATGCCACGCCTAAAGCCTTACAGCAGGTTGAAGCCAATATCCGCGCATTAGTGGGTACTGATATTCATGCAATTACACCCGAAGGAAAATTGGTCGTTACCCTAGAAGGGAGTAGCCAAAGAGCGATTCTTGACAATATTGAAGCCATCAATGCCCTGTCCGGCGTGTTATCTGCCAGCTTGATTTACCACCAAGTAGAACCCTTAGTACAAGAGAGTGAGGAAATATTATGAGCATAAGCCGCCGCGAGTTTCTCAAGGCCAACGCAGCGGTTGCCGCTGCGACAGCCGTTGGCGTCACACTTCCCATTAAGATGGTCGAAGCCGCCGAACAAGCTGACAGTATCAAGTGGGATAAAGCTCCCTGCCGTTTCTGCGGTGTGGGGTGTAGCGTATTAGTGGGCACCCAAGCGGGCAAAGTGGTCGCCACTAAGGGCGATCCTGAAAGTCCAGTCAACCGTGGCCTTAACTGTATTAAAGGTTATTTCCTATCAAAAATCATGTACGGCAAGGACAGATTAACCACGCCATTGCTGCGGATGAAAGACGGCAAATACCATAAAGAAGGTGAGTTCACCCCAGTCAGCTGGGATGTGGCCTTCGATACTATGGCCGCGAAATGGAAACACAGTCTCGCCACCAAAGGCCCGACGTCGGTAGGTATGTTTGGCTCTGGTCAATGGACTATTTGGGAAGGTTATGCCGCCTCTAAACTTCATAAAGCAGGCTTCCTTACCAACAATATAGATCCTAATGCGCGCCACTGCATGGCCTCAGCCGTAGGCGGCTTTATGCGCACCTTCGGTATCGATGAGCCCATGGGTTGTTATGACGATTTAGAAGCCGCCGATCAGTTTGTGCTCTGGGGCGCAAACATGGCTGAGATGCACCCAATTCTGTGGGCAAGAATATCCGATAGACGTTTAAGCAGTCCAACGTGCCGAGTGCATGTGCTGTCAACCTTTGAGAATCGCAGCTTCGATTTGGCCGATAACCCTATGGTGTTCCGCCCACAGTCGGACTTAGTGATCCTCAACTATATCGCCAATTACATTATTGAAAATAAAGCCGTTAATACCGACTTTGTTACCAAACACACTAAGTTTGCCCTTGGGGTAGATGATATCGGCTATGGCCTGCGTCCAGAACATCCATTAGAGAAAAAAGCCAAAAATCCAGGCAATGGTAAATCCACGCCCATTAGCTTTGACGAGTATGCCAAGTTTGTCAGCACTTATACGCTGGAATATGCCGTCAAGATGAGTGGCGTCGAGCCAGAGAAGCTGGAGATTTTAGCCAAAGCCTATGCCGACCCTAACGTTAAAGTCATGAGTCTGTGGACCATGGGCATTAACCAACACGTTCGCGGCGTGTGGGCGAACAACATGCTTTACAACATCCATTTGCTCACGGGCAAAATTGCCACACCGGGTAACAGTCCTTTCTCATTAACAGGTCAACCTTCGGCTTGCGGTACTGCACGTGAAGTCGGTACTTTCGCCCACCGTTTACCCGCCGATATGGAAGTCACTAACGACAAGCACCGCGCCATTACCGAAAAGCTATGGCAAGTGCCAGAAGGGACCATTCCCGCCAAACCTGGCTACCATGCCGTACTCCAGAGCCGTATGCTCAAAGATGGCAAGCTCAACTGCTACTGGACCATGTGTACCAATAATATGCAGGCAGGCCCCAACATCAACGATGAAATCTATCCAGGTTTCCGTAATCCAGAAAACTTTATCGTGGTTTCAGATCCCTACCCAACCATCACAGCTATGGCGGCAGATTTAATTTTGCCAACGGCAATGTGGGTTGAAAAAGAAGGAGCTTACGGCAATGCCGAGCGCCGTACTCACATGTGGCATCAGCAAGTAAAAGCCCCAGAAGGCGCAACCTCAGATCTGTGGCAACTAGTCGAATTTTCGAAACGATTCAAAGTCTCCGAAGTCTGGCCAGCCGAACTGATAGCCAAACAACCGGAATACGCGGATAAAACCTTATATGAAGTGCTATTTGCCAATGGCGTGATCGACAAGTTCCCAACTTCCGATTGCAAAGCCGAATTAAACGATGAGAGCGAACACTTCGGTTTCTACCTGCAAAAAGGTATTTTCGAAGAATATGCAGCTTTCGGTCGTGGCCATGGCCACGATTTAGCCGACTTTGACCGTTACCACGAAACCCGCGGCCTACGCTGGCCAGTCGTTAATGGCAAAGAAACGCTGCGTCGTTTCGTTGAGGGGAGCGATCCTTATGTCAAAGCGGGTGAAGGCTTTAAATTCTATGGCAAGCCAGATGGCAAAGCGGTGATTTTCGCCCTGCCCTATGAACCCGCCGCCGAAGAGCCGAATGAAGAGTACGATTTGTGGATGTCGACTGGCCGCGTGCTGGAGCATTGGCACACAGGCTCAATGACAGCCCGCGTACCCGAGCTTTACCGTGCCTACCCCGACGCGCAGATTTTCATGCATCCAGAAGATGCGAAAGCTCGCGGCGTACAACGTGGTGACGAAGTCATAGTGGCCTCACCGCGCGGTGAAGTGAAAACCCGAGTTGAAACCAAAGGCCGTAACAAACCGCCACGCGGCGTAGTATTTATGCCTTTCTTCGATACGCGCCAGTTAGTCAACAAACTGATATTGGATGCGACCGATCCCCTGTCAAAAGAAACTGACTTTAAAAAATGCCCAGTGAAAGTCTTCAAGGCGGAGAATAACCAATGAGAAAAATACTCACCTTAACTGCGTTACTTGTCGCCATTACCGGCTGTTCAGGTCAGCAAACCGACACCAACGTAGCACCAGTTAATATTCAATCCCTCGCAGGAAACATGGCGATCACCGACATTCGCCCAGCCGATGCCATGGCGATTTATCCTAGTCGCGGCACCGCCATTGAGCGCAGTTTTAGCGAGCAACCCCCGCTCATCCCACATAAGGACGATTACAAGATCACCTTAGATAAAAATGGCTGTTTGAGCTGCCATAGTTGGGACAAGGCAAAACGCATGAAAGCCACGCCAGTAGCTAAGTCCCACGTGATTGATGATAAAGGCACAGTTAACGGACATAACTATGCCTGTACTCAATGCCATGTGGCTCAGGCCGAAAACAAGCAACCACTCGTCGAGAATCAATTCTCCGGCAAGTAAATCTCCATCCCCTGCAAAGCCAAGCCACCCGAATTGATTAGGGTGGCTTTTTTGCTATTTAAGCATCCAATTCTAATGAGTTAGCTTAGAGCCAGTAATGAGTATTCAAGTAAACATAAGACTAAACGTCTATCGCTGGTTCAGCGTCCGTTGCTGAACAGTACTTTCACCAAGGAAGGGATTGAGCAGAAGTTAAAAAGGCAGAGTGAGAATCGAGGGAAATAAAAATAAGAGCAGAATCTAAAACACAGAAAAGTAAAAACCCAGCCTAGGCTGGGTTTACTTGTTGTTTTGCTTTATGCAAATCACCCGCTGGAGCCGTTTTAGTTACTTGCGCCGCTTTAGCGTTTTGCACATCTTTTGCCACAGGCATAGCCGCCTGCCACAAAGCACCTACCCACAGACTTGAACTTGATTTCATCGGTATTCCCCTGTTTTGTTAACAAGGTCAAAGTAATACTTAGACTATCATTAGTAAAATGAATAAATTCCATAATATGGATTCCATTTGAGCATGAACATCCCAATCAAGACCTTACAGTGTTTTCTGACCTTAGTGGAAACTGAAAACTTTACCCGCGCCGCGCAGAAATGTTTTATCACCCAGCCGACACTAAGCAAAATAATCCAGAGACTTGAAGAAAGCCTTGGTGAAACCTTGCTGATCCGGAATAACCAAAAGGTTGAGTTAACTCAAGCTGGTCAGCTCTTTGAGCACAGTGCACGGGAAATTCTCGGCCAATGGCATAGACTGCAGGAGGACATGAGTAACCTTAGCGGTCTCAAATCGGGGCGGTTGCGACTGGGTGTATGTCCTATGATGAGCAGTCTTATTATTGGTTTGCTCACTAGCTATCGTAAGCGTTATCCGGGGGTTGAACTACACATGTATGAGTACGGTGGATTCGGCTGCGAACAAGCATTGCTCAATAACAGTCTCGATATCGCCTTTACCGCGCTCCCCACGACCCATGAGACAGAACTCGTCAATCAACCCCTGACTAAGTACCCTTTACTCGCATGCCTGCCTGAGGGACATCCCTTAGCCGAGAAAGACCACTTAAAATGGCAGGACTTCCAGCCCTATCCTTTTATCCTCTATAACGAAGACTTCTCCCTCGCTAAACTGATTAATCGCCTCAGTCGCAAAGCAGGTGTTCAACTCAATATTGCCTTTCGCAGCGGCCAGTGGGATTTCCTCGCCGCCATGGTCGAAGCCGATATGGGCGTCGCTATTTTACCTGAGCCTATCTGCAATCGATTAAGCACCAGCAAACTGGTCTTTAAACCTATGCAGCCCGCAATGACATGGGATCTGGCGCTTATTTGGCGCCAAAGTTTACCTTTAACACCGGCAGCCAAGGCCTTGCTTGAATTGAGTAAACAAAAAACTGAACGCTGAGAAGATAAAGCGAGAACTAACATTATTTTAAACAACGGGATACGAAACTTCGTCAGCCGTAGCGGGTGATTACAGTTGGATCTCGCCCATAAAAAAACCGCTGCGAGCCTAGAGGCCGACAGCGGTTTTTATTAGCTAAGGTAAGTTAAGAATTACTTCTTAGCTTCAGCAGCCTTACGTTCTTTAACTTGAGCAACAACTTTCTCAGCTACGCTAGCTGGACATTGGCTGTAGTGTGAGAACTCCATCGAGAACTGACCACGACCAGAAGTCATTGTACGTAAAGTACCGATATAACCGAACATTTCTGATAACGGTACGTCAGCTTTAACGCGAACACCTGTTACACCAGCAACTTGGTCTTTGATCATGCCGCGACGACGGTTTAAGTCACCGATCACGTCACCCACGTTGTCATCTGGGCTGAACACGTCAACTTTCATGATTGGCTCAAGAAGTTGTGGTTTAGCTTTAGCGATAGACTGACGGAAAGCGCCTTTAGCAGCGATTTCGAACGCGATTGCTGATGAGTCAACTGCGTGGAATGCACCGTCAGTTAATTCGAACTCAACGTCTAACACTGGGAAGCCAGCGATAGTACCTGTGTTCATCATGCTCGCGAAACCTTTCTCAACTGCTGGCCAGAATTCCTTCGGAACGCTACCACCAACAACTGAAGATTTGAACACGAAACCAGTGTTTGGCTCACCTGGGCGGATGATATATTCGATCTTACCGAATTGACCAGAACCACCTGATTGTTTCTTGTGAGTGTATTGATCTTCAACCATTTGAGTAATGGTTTCACGGTAAGCAACTTGTGGCTCACCTACGATCAATTCAACACCATAAGTACGCTTCAGAATGTCTACTTTGATATCTAAGTGAAGTTCGCCCATACCTTTAAGGATGGTTTCACCTGAATCTTCGTCAGTTTCTACGCGGAATGATGGATCTTCAGCGATCATCTTACCGATTGCGATACCCATTTTCTCAGAACCGCCTTTATCTTTTGGCGCTACTGCGATAGAGATAACTGGCTCTGGGAACACCATAGCTTCTAAGGTAACTGGGTGTTTCACGTCACATAAAGTGTGACCAGTTTGAACGTTCTTCATACCCACGATAGCGATAATGTCGCCAGCTTGAGCAGATTCAATTTCAATACGGTCATCAGCTAGCATTTCACACATACGGCCGATACGTTCAGTCTTGCCAGTCGCGCTGTTCAGGATGGTATCACCCTTCTTCAGACGGCCTGAGTAGATACGTACGAAAGTCAGGGCACCGAAACGGTCATCCATGATTTTGAACGCTAACGCTTTTAATGGCTCATCAGCAGAAACGATAGCGAATTCGCCAGTTTCGTTGCCTTCTTCGTCAGTTAATGGCTGTGGTTCAACTTCGTCTGGTGCTGGTAAATAATCAACAACAGCATCAAGAACCAGTTGCATACCTTTGTTCTTGAACGCAGAACCACAGTATGTTGGGAAGAAAGCCATAGTACGAGTACCTTTGCGGATACAACGCTTGATATCTTCGATAGATGGCTCTTCGCCTTCCATGTACGCTTCCATCACAGCATCGTCTTGCTCAACGGCAGTTTCGATCAGCATTTCACGGTATTCTTCAACCATGTCAACCATGTCAGCAGGTACATCTTGGATATTAAAGTTTTCTGGTAAACCAGACTCATCCCACACGTATGCTTTACGAGATAACAGATCAACAACACCAGTGAATTCGTCTTCAACACCGATTGGCAGAACCATAACCAGTGGAGTAGCAGCTAATACGTCTTTAGTTTGCTTAACTACGCGTAAGAAGTCAGCACCCATACGGTCTAACTTGTTTACGAAGATAATACGCGCAACTTCAGATTCGTTCGCATAGCGCCAGTTAGTTTCTGATTGAGGCTCAACACCGCCTGAACCACAGAATACACCGATACCGCCATCAAGCACTTTCAGAGAACGATAAACTTCAACGGTGAAGTCAACGTGTCCTGGAGTGTCGATAACGTTGAAACGGTGATCTCTCCAGAAGCAACTTACAGCAGCAGACTGAATAGTAATACCGCGCTCAGCTTCCTGTACCATGAAGTCAGTGGTAGATTCGCCATCGTGAGTCTCACCGGCTTTATGGATTCTTCCTGTTAACTTAAGGATACGCTCGGTGGTCGTGGTTTTACCCGCGTCAACGTGAGCGAAGATACCAATGTTTCTGTATTTGGATAATTCGGTCATGATTCAACTTTAATGAGTAGTTTAAGAAGTAGACGGAGTATGCGACAAACACCGACACACCGCACATCAGATTATTTTAGGCGCATATTGTAAATTGGAACCCTGCTCGGCGCAAATGGCTAGAGTACTTTTTCACGATAAAGTCGCGTAATAATTTAGATAAATAGCCATAAACACGAACTAAAACAGATAAGTAAAACACTTTAGCTTATTTTTCACTCAATCAATAAAAACCGTTAAATAAACCTCATTTTAATGGGATAAGGCGATTTTCAAGGGATTTCGATCATATCGTCAGTACAAACATCAAACATTAACCTGCAAGCATGGATGCTAGAACAATCATGTTATACCTATCTCCAAAATAGAGATGACATCCGCGACTCACTTCAATCGCAGTCTTTTAGCCAAATAACCACAAATCAGTCTTGAGTAAACCCTTACGTGTCGATGCACATTTGATTACGCCCTTGTGTTTTAGCACGATAAAGGGCTCGATCTGCCCGCTCAAAACACAATTGTATAGGTTCGTTTTCTGCGAGCTTAGCGACACCAAAACTACAAGTTAAGTGAACATTGTCAGTAAATTGATAATTATTAATCCTCTGCGCAATCCGCACACACAAGCTTTCAACTAATGGCAATGATGACTGTTGGCAGAGGATAACAAATTCTTCGCCACCCCAACGTGCGACCACATCAGAATCACGCACACAGTGCTGTAATACCTGTGACACTTGCTCAAGAATGCGATCGCCGACGTTATGCCCTAGCGTGTCATTAATCTCTTTAAAGTAGTCGATATCAATCATTACAAGGCACATGCCTGCCCCAGCAGATTTATCATGCTGCTCGTTATTAATAAAAAAGCGATTAAAGTAATGTCGGTTATACAATTTAGTTAAGGGGTCGTGGGTAGATAAAAATTCGAGTTCGGCATTTGACGCTTCAAGCTGTTCGCGTAAAGCTTCCAACTGCTTATTCTTATCGGTTAATCTTCGATTATATTGACTCATAAAGTAAGTTCTCGCCCCCAACATTAGGAGCAACAGACACGTCGCGCAGATAATTTGATACACAAGCGAATAGTTAGTCTCATCTATCACAGTCACATTATTCCACTTCTGATAAATCGTGATCCGCTCTTGCTCACTCACAGTGTTTAAGGCTTTATTTATCACGGGTAACAAGGACTCTTGACCATAAGCGACCCCCATCCGTAACTCATCTTCCGGCCCGCCCCAACCCGCAATTTTTAAATGATCAAATCCCATTTGTTGAATGTAAGCGTTAACCGAAAACATTGACCCAACAAACAGATCTGCACGTTTATCCAGAACCGACTGCAATCCCGCAGGTTCACTGGCAACAGTAAGCATTTCTATCTGAGGATAATAATGCTGAATATACTCGGCTAAACGATAACCTTTGGGCACGGCTAAAATACGCGTATTGATATTCTCCAATCCTTGCAGAAAAGGCTGTTCTTTAAGTGAAACGAGCACATTGGGTGAGCGGAAATAGACATCACTGAAGTGCAGATAAGTCTCGCGTATTAGCGTTTTATTCAACATAGGGGTTAAATCGCACTGACCACTTTGCAAAAAAGATAAAGTTTCGGTCCAAGAAGATGTCGGCACTAGCTGAAACTTAAGGGAAGAATGTGACTCAACATAACGAATATAATCCGATGAAATCCCCAGATGTTTACCTTCTCGTATTCCTTCATAGGGCAGCCAATCAGGATCAACGCAATAACGGACTATCACAGCAGACTTGACGCTAACATCTTGATCCGCAAGTTTAGTACTAGACACCATGAAACGATCAGCATTCACCAGTAATGGCATACACAGCAATAGCGACAATAACCTCAATAAGCCACGCAATTCCATTGAAATTTCAACCTAAAAGCTGATGCTAGATGGGGAATGTAAAAAAAGTGTATACGTGAAAACCACACAATACCAATTCCCATCATTGCTTATACGAAACGCTCGTTTGTCCATTGTGTCTTAACGCCTTCGTACATCAGCAAAACTTATCTTCATAAGGTAATCAGTTGATGGGAAAGAACGTTGCTAAGTTCACTCAGTCCTAAGTTCACTCAGTCTGAGTTTGGTATCACATTTAAAAAGCCAATATTTATCGCTTGCTTCATCAGGGCTATCCTAAATAACCCCCCTTACTCGCCATCCAAAGCCATCATAACGCCTTTTGCAAACTACGATTATTGCAGCTGCACCTCGCCTTAACTTCTGCAGCTACGTTCTTTGGCCGCTATACCGCGATCATGATGGACTGTGCGGGGACATCAAACAAAGATGGCAGAAGATTTTATAATCTGAGATAAAACTGCAGCCTTATTCTCCGGAACTGAATCTGATAGAACCGTTGTCGCGGATATTAATAGAATTGATATAAAGCCAAATGGTGCAAATTATTCGTATCGTGGAAGGTAAAAAAGGGATTATCGAGAGAAAAATAGGAGGAAAACTGACTAATTAAATAGACACTAGGCTGGATTTAACAAATTGCGAATGCAAAAAAGCCAGCTTATTCAGCTGGCTTCATTACATCTCAATGAGATAATTAGGCGCTTGGCGATGACCTACTCTCACATGGGGAGACCCCACACTACCATCGGCGCGTTTGCGTTTCACTTCTGAGTTCGGGATGGGATCAGGTGGTTCCACAAGGCTATTGTCACCAAGCAAATTCTGTTTATTACCGTGTCCATCTCTGGACCACGTTAATAATAATTCGGAAAGCTGATTTGCTTTTTGAGTCCACACTTCATTAAGTGTTTATATTCTGTCTAA